>CAZBBZ010000309.1:0-4021 GCA_964489925.1 uncultured Rhodobacterales bacterium | reverse complement strand
GTGGTTTGGGTGCCAGAGTATCCGCTGATTGCGGTGGCATTTATAACGTCATTTAGCGACATTGAACGCTCCTATTTCGAAATGGTTTGTTTGTTGAAAGGCTTAGGCGCGGGCCAGCAAATCGTATTTTGCTAATAGCGCTTGCAATGCGAACACTTGGCCTGCGCCTTGATTTTTGATGTCTTGCGAACAATACTTGTCAATGATCTGACTCCCCGTATGATTGTAGGACTGCAGATGGTAGGGTCTTGTGGATTTAGTGATTGGGGTAGTGAATTATCGTGAATAGAGCAGAGAAATTCGTGGGATGCGCGGAATGGAATTTCGCGAAGCGCGTGGTGTTGGGGTCCGCCCTTGATACCCGCTTTGCGATTGGCGCTTTGTGTGTAGTTGTAGTTCTGGCGATCTCTGGCCCATTTGAAACGGTAAACACTTTGAATCTTGCGCAACGCTTTGCCTATTGGTTGCCGATTGCTTTGGGGTCTTATTTCATAGCGCTATATTTTGGCGCGCTTGTGTTTGCGCGCGCAGAGCTATTTGGTTGGAAACAACCTTTCCCTTGCATAGTAGGTGCCGTCACAGCAGGCATCCCAGTTGGGCTATTTGTCTATTTCGTCAACACGTTGATTGTTGGAAGTATGGCTGGTGGTTGGGGTGATTTTTTCTATATTCAGATGGTCAGCATCGTCATAACAATTTCCGGATCTTTTCTGCACAACATGCTATGTCAGGAACGGGTCTTGCATAGCGCTGCACCTAAAGAGAGCAGTGACGTAGACATAAATCCAACGGTAGAATGCGCTTCAATCCCTTCAATAATGGATCGGCTGTCGCCGCAAAACAGGGGGCAAATCTATTTCATACGCGCGCAGGACCACTACGTCGAAGTGTCGACGTCAAGGGGCAAGGAGCTTATCTTGATGCGTTTCTCGGACGCGATTTCAGAGCTTTCTACGGCTGCAGGCAAGAAAGTGCACCGGTCATGGTGGGTCGCCAAAGAGGCGGTAATAGAGGTGGTCCATGACGGGGATCGTGTATGTTTGGCGCTAAAGGGCGGATGTAATGTGCCGGTCAGCCGTGCAAATGAAGGCATCGTGAAGGCGTGGTTGGGGTTTTATGCCTCAGCCTGATGTTGGGTTCGGTGTCATTGGTATTTTTCAACCGGAATAGGCATCCGCACGATCGCCGCAGTTGGTGCCAGTATTAATGGCAATTGCAACCGAACTGGATTACTCGGCTTCCTGATCCAACGCAGCTAAGCATTACAATGGCGATGGCGGAGACAATTGACTGGTCATTTGAAAACTGAACAAAATTCATATGATATCAAGTTTCCTAATTATTGCCCGGAACGAGCGCAAATTGCTCAACGCGGACCCTAAATAGTAATTCAGATACTCTCCAAACCCACAACGATCCCAAAACCTCGCATCCCAACAGCCTACAGCTCGCTCTCAAGCAAGCTGCATTCCGCAGGCCGTCACTAGCGATAGAGCTTCAACAAGGCCGTCTGTGAGGCTCTGTGTGGGGTTGATGTGTTGCAGGGGCAAAACCTAGCCGGTCTTCACACGCGGGCTGAGATTTCTTGCCGTAAGGTAAGTATCGTGCGAGCCTGCCATTAGCACAGCTATTTTTTTCGGGGGATTAACTATGGCAGTCATCAATAGTCCAACTGGTTCCTTTATTCCGTCGCAAAGCTTTTTCCAGACAGAAGTCAATAATGTGATTACATCAACCAGCACGCAGTACAGCTGGGATGCCCAACAAAATTCAAGTCATGACTTTTTCTTATCGCGGATCACATTGATTGGATCGTTCACTTATGCGGGCGGCACACCAAGCGGCACCGTCGATCAGGTGCGCATCGACACCGACGGAAATGGCATCGCCGACCTTACGGTCGCCTATACATTCCCCCAAACCAACGTCACGGATCTGATTGATGGGATTTGGTGGACTTTTTGGAATCAGGTGTTTGTGGAAGCGGACGACATCACACTCAATGGAAGTAGTCCAACACCTATACGCGTATTCGGCTTTGATGGGTTTTCGGCTGTTTTATCCAGTGTCATGCAAAACGACACCGCCACGATTACCACTGCCGGGTGGTATTCCGGTGATGTGCGAACAATTTTTGATCTCATAGATTTTCTTGGCGGCAATGATGTGTTGAATTTCATCGTTGACGGATCCAGTGAAATTTATGGTGATGCAAGCTTAGCTCAAGATGCAAATAGCGCTTCCGGCGGCGCTGATGTCATCGATTATGTGAATACAACTGGTACTGGTATCACAACCATCTTCGGCGATTTTCGCAACGGTACAGGCGCGACATACAACGGCGGTGACGATAGCATCACCGGTACGGGTGGCGCGTTCAATGTCGCCGGGGATATGAGAGCCGTTGGGGAGTCTTCTCAGATATTTTACGGGGGGGATGATACGATCATCACGTCCGGCGCATTTGACGACACTCTGTCCGGTGATGTGGAGTTTATCGGCAATGGCATTACGCGCAATGGCGGCGACGATTCCATCCGTGCAGGTGACGGGGATGATGCGCTTTATGGTGAGTATGTAACAAATACTAGCAGTCTCAGCGTCGGCAATGTCTTAAACGGGGGTGATGACACGCTTTGGGGCGAGGGTGGCAATGACCAACTGTTTGGTCAGTCTGGATCTGACGTTCTAAACGGTGGCAGTGGCAATGATACGCTAAATGGTGGTGTCGGCGCCGACGCAATCGATGGCGGCACAGGCGTCGGCGACGTTATTGACTACTCTGACGCTTCTTCGGGGGTTTCACTTGATCTTGCCGAAAACGACATTTGGATCATGAGTTCAGGGGGCGAGTCAGATTTTGTTCGCAACGTTGAGGACATCATCGGATCAGGCAGTAACGACACATTAACCGGCAACAGTCTCGCAAATGTTTTAGAGGGCGGCGCTGGCAATGATTATCTGGATGGCGAAGACGGCAGTGATACCGCCAGCTACGCCTCCGCGCCTGTTAGCGTTGTGCTCGACCTTGGCATCAGCGGTCTGCAAGGCACGATTGGGGCTGGTGATGACACGCTTGTTAGCATTGAAAACCTGATAGGGTCTGAATTTGACGACACTTTGTTTGGCAATAGTGGAAAAAACACCATCAATGGTGGCGACGGCAACGACATTATCCTGACCGACGGCGCCACCTCGGGGTTCAGCGACCCCGGCTCAGATAAGTTTTTTGGTGGGATGGGCGATGATACCATTGGTTTTTCACTTGACGGCGTGGGTCAGTCAGGCGTCGGTGAAGAACACGTCATGGATGGGCAAGAAGGCGTCGATACCTTCGTCTTTGAGACCTATACCACCGGGTACACGGTGGATTTAGAAGCCGCTGCGTTTAGCGATATTTTGTCCGCTCAGTTTGTCAGTGGTGTTGTTAACTTTGAAAATATCAGTGCTGGTGGCGGCGGTGATCATCTAATCGGCTATGCCAATAATCCTCTCGTGGATCATCACTTTTTCGGAAACGCGGGCAACGATACTTTAGAAGGCGGTCAAGGCGACGACTTGCTATTGGGAGGGGGCGGTGACGACCTCTTTATTGGCGGCGGGGGTGCGAACACGATTGAAGGCGGGGCACATGGAACTGCCGGGGACACGGTCTCTTATGCAACCTCGAATGCTGGCGTTTTTGTCGATCTTGGTACGGGCACGGCAAGCGGGGGCCATGCGGCCGGGGATAAGTTTTTGGATGTTGAAAATCTCTTGGGCACGAATTTCGCCGATATGCTTGGCGGGGACTCTGGCGATAACTCAATCATTGGCTCGAAAGGGTTTGATACGCTGTTTGGCGGCAAAGGTGCCGACACAATTCAAGGTGGCAGCAACGACGATGAAATTTACGGCGGCGAAGACAACGACAGTCTTGAAGGCGGAAGCGGCAAAGATACCGTCGATGGTGATGCTGGCGATGATACCGTTTTGGGCGGCGGGCGAGGATATCGTGTTGGACAGTGGCGTGATCCCTAAG
>CAZBBZ010000308.1:0-4065 GCA_964489925.1 uncultured Rhodobacterales bacterium | reverse complement strand
GCCTGATCAATGTGATCGCTTGGAATACCCACCTGCGGCAAGGGGCAATGGGGCAGCAACCCTCCTTTATGGGAGCCGGACATGGCTTGCAGGCATCCATTTTCCAACGTCGCATCCGTGATCGCGACCCAGCAGGTCACCATGGTGGTTTGATCCGCCACTTCTTGCGTCACACCACGGTCCTGATGCCAATCTGTCGCGGCAATATGAGCGCGAATCTCACCTTCGCGCATATCCGTGGCCGGAGGTTTGATCCGCACATGCTGGATCGGGCAGGAGGTAATTTCTGGCCCGATCAGACTTTCAATGATGCCAAGCAATTTGGGGTGAGTCATCAGCGAGAACACCGCGGGCCCCGCATGAAACGGCACATCGGGTTCGATTTCATCCAAGGGCAGGGAAATATCCATGGGCTGAAAATACTCACAGCCCGCGCGATAGCCCGCAATGATACGATCTTCAAAACTGGTGGCCGGATTATCCAAACCCCAATCGCGCCAAATACCGTCCATCAAGGCATTATACTCTGCATGAATGTCCGGCAGAATATCGCTAATCACATCTTCGACGACTAAAAAGCCATCGCGTTCAAATGCAGCAACTTGATCGGAACTCAGCATAACTAACCCCTTTGACTAAACGTTCGGCGCGTATGAGCATTCAACTGAACGCCGAAACGCGCGTTCAAGCAAGGGGTGTTGGCTTATACGGCAGCAAAAAGTTGAACGTCGCTACCGAAAACGGTGCATCGCGCGACTCTTGCCACGCTTCCACTTGTACCGTGGCACGACGCTCCCCGATGCGCAGAACGTTCGCGCGGGCAAACGCGCGCCGCGGCGTGCCAGCATGCAGATGGTTGATGTTCAGGCCAATCGTTTTGGGCAAAACAGGCGCTTTGCTAAAGTCGATTGAGCTATTCAAAAAATCATCATCATTCATGTTCTTGCGCAAATTGCGCCATGCCAAATGAATGATAGCGACCACTTCCAAAAAGCCAGCCGTCGCACCACCATGCAGCCGCGGGGGATCGGCGGGACCAATCAATTTCGGATCATAGTCCAAAATACCAGTCACTTCATTTCCGTAGCGTTCCATACGAACCCCAAGAAATCCCGCGTAAGGCACAGATGATATTAGTGCGGCCAGCATATCATCCTTGCGGGTCGCGATCAGGTCGGCCGTTTCAGAGCTAGCTGGCATTATGTCGCGTCCTTCATGCCCATAAGCGCATAAGTCCCTGCCGAGGTCGCCAGAGGGTCAGCATCATCCTCGTCCCATGCAGAGCCTTCGACAAAAATCACGCTGCGGGCAATATGTGTCACCTTGCCCCGCGCCATGACCATAGAACCGGGCCGCGCTGGGCGCATGTAGTTCACGCGCATATCCGTGGTTACCGCTTCTTTTTGAAAGTCGTGCAAGGCGTAAACCGCCACTGTAAAAGTGGTTTCCAATAGGGCGGAGATTGCCCCACCGTGCAGCACTCCTGAACGCGGTTCGCCAATCAGGTCTTTGCGATAGGGCAGGCGCATCCACGCCTCACCTTGATCGGTAGCTTCCAGTGTCAGGCCAAGTTCTTTGGAAAGGGAAAAATTTTCCACGAACTGATTGCGCAACTCATCTAGCGTCGCTGTCATTGCTTTTGTCCAAAAAATTTTGCCGCGTTGTTGGCGTAAGTCCGAGACCTTACGATGCGGTTAAACGGGGGAATTAAGACAAAATCCTAGCTACCAATTGGCGGTTAGTCAACGGACCCGCTGATGATCTTGGCCATGGCCTTGAACGACATATCGGGCGCGTCTTTTTGCTTGTGCTGCGCCGGGCGCGTAATCTCCGCCGGAGAAGCTTTTTGCGACGGTTCCATTGCCTTGGAGGCAGCATTCGCTTCGTGATCTAGCTCTTGGGATTGATCTTTCGATTCAGACCGTTGACCGAATATTTGGCCGAATTTTGGTTTAGATGACATTTTGGCACTCCTTTAGATACGCAATTCTGCACCGATAAGCTTAGCCTGATGTCCGTGATTGGATCTTGTTGACCAGACCCTTGGTTTGCCCCCAGCGCATCAAAAGATAGGGCTTAAATCTGTGATATTGTTGGGTAAAATTTCAACTACATCATTTAGGCGTATTTCCGCCGTCGGCAAAAATCTCACAAAAACATCTTTGCTCAGGGCTGACCGTCACGGAATTTGGGACAATCGCAAGCTTAATGCCCGCGGCGCTCATGGTTTGTGCCTGCGCTAACGCTGGAAACTTCTGACGTAATCACCGCATCAAGGTCCGTTAGATAGGCCAGAAAATGCACTCTTAACCACTTTGATTGCACCATAGCTCGTTGTAAGGCATTCATTAAGTTCGTCGAACGCGACGGCCAACACTTTTTTGGGGAATGACATGGTAAAAGTCGCAATCAATGGCTTTGGACGTATCGGGCGCAACGTTCTTCGTGCAATCGTAGAGCTGGGCCGCACCGATATCGAAGTCGTGGCCATCAACGATTTGGCCGCGCCTGAAACCAGCGCGCATTTGCTTCAATACGACAGTGTACACGGCCGTTTCCCCGCCGAAGTCGCGCTGGACGGTGACACCCTTATCGTCGCGGGCAAAAAAATCCGCATATCTGCCATTCGAAATCCTGCCGACCTGCCATGGTCGGACGTGGATGTGGTGATGGAATGCACCGGTATTTTCCGGACACGCGAAGCCGTGCAAGCACATCTTGAAAATGGCTCGTCAAAGGTTCTGATTTCGGCGCCGGCGAAAAGCGATGACGTCAAAACTATTGTTTATGGGGTAAACCACGACATCCTAACCAGTAGTGACATCGTGGTGTCCAACGCGTCTTGTACGACCAATTGCTTGGCGCCTGTGGCAAAAGTGCTGAATGATGCGGTTGGGATCGAACAGGGCTATATGACCACGATCCACGCCTACACCGGCGACCAACCAATTCTTGATAAAGCGCACCGCGACTTGCAGCGCGCGCGGGCTGCGGCCATGTCGATGATCCCCACAACAACCGGCGCGGCGAAAGCTGTGACGCTCGTTCTTCCGGAGCTTAAAGGTAAGCTTGACGGCTCTGCCATACGGGTGCCGACGCCGAATGTGTCCTGTGTGGATTTGAAATTTAACGCAAGCCGCCAAACCTCGGTCGAAGAAATCAACCAGCTCATGAAAGATGCCGCCGCCAAAGGCCCGCTGAAAGACATTCTAGGCGTCACAGACCTGCCGTTGGTGTCCATCGACTTTAACCACAATTCCAACTCAAGCACATTCGCGACGCTCGAAACCAAAGTTATGACCGGAAACTTGGTCCGTATCCTGACTTGGTACGACAACGAATGGGGATTTTCCTGCCGCATGGCAGACACGGCTGTACTGATGGGATCGCTCTAAACACTCCTGCAACGATTCTATCGCTTAGGCCCCGGAGAGACCCGCTCTCAGGGGTCAATTTTTTCAAAATACCAAAAATTTTATGTGATATTTGAGCAGCGGCATCCCGCTTAGCCAAAGACCTGTCCTTTTATTGGCCACAATTCATCAGTTGATTAACCAAATTAGCCTAATTCTTCTGCAAGTGCCGACCAAAAATAGGGCCACGCGACAACACCGCAATTCGCATCCTTGTGCAGCCCCTCTGTGAAAGGACCACCGCAATGGAAGAAATTATTGAAATTATGCTGTCCCGCGCGGGATGGCTTATTATGTGCGCTGCCTTCTTGGGGCTGGGCGTGGGGTATATCATCTGGGGACGGATGCTATCCGCCTATGAACAAACCATCGAAGATATCAATATCGACCGCTCCCAACGTACCCGCCGTGCGGCCAGCCTTGAAGTTGAAATCACCGCATTGCAATCGCGGTTTGACAATGAACTTGCGTTGCGAAACAGCGAAGTGACCTCCCTCGAGGCACAGCTTGCGCGGGCAGATACCCAAGACACCGTGCAGTTGCGCGAAGAGCTTGCCGCCTGCCAAACGCAAGTGTTTGAGTTGCAAAACCGCTTACAACACCAAACGCCCCTACAGGGCCAAGACCTCGCCAATTGGCAACAGGCGGTGCG
>CAZBBZ010000307.1:2989-4069 GCA_964489925.1 uncultured Rhodobacterales bacterium | reverse complement strand
AAATAGTCTTGAAAGGTATTGAGGTTGACGTAATGGTAGATGGCTTCAAACTTATGACATAAAACCGCGTCACCTGCGTCAATCGTGTATTGAATCAGCCCCGCCAACTCTTTTTTGCCGGTGCCGGGATCGGTTGGCATCTGATCAATATAATGTAGGGTGTCATTCCGAAAGAGACAGTTCCCAGTGCCAATATAGGGCGATAATAGTTGGACAGGCTTCTCGACAACGCGGCGGATCAATCCACTATCAGGGTCAAAAGATAGGGTGTAATTTTTACGGATACGCTCCGGGTCATCGGTGGGGATGGCCCCACAGCTAATCGACGCATTGGACTGATAAAAGTTAGATTGCATTTTGTGGTGATCGGCATCTATCAAAATTTCGTCGCCCAGAAATAGCCAGAAATCGGCCTCTCCCAATGCATCCCGCCCACAGCTTAAAGCATCAATCAATCCAAGCGGCTCGGTCTGATAGGCATACGTCAACGGCGCTCCGCGATAGTCTGAACCATAGGCATCACGAATGGTTTCAGCCATATGTCCTACTACGACGACAATTTCATTCACGCCTAAATCAACAGCCGTATCAAGACTGAAGTCCAGTATCCGCCGATCCCCGACCTTTGCCAAACATTTGTGCAATGGCGTCGCCGGTTGCCCCTCTTGGGTCTCAATGCTGCTGGTAAAACGGCTGCCAAGACCAGCTGCCAATATGATCGCTTTCATCTATCTGTAACTCACCGTCGGAACTAACTTACACTGCGAACAGGTCTGGATGAGCTTTCAGCCAGTCGATCAACTGAACAACACCTTTATCGGGGACAGTTCTTGGTTCCCACGCAGCGGCATTATGAAATTTTGTTGTATCCGTCACAAAGTAACGCAAGTCACCAAATCGCTCTGTTTCAAAACGCACGTCTGCTGTGCGGCCCAAAATTTCTTCAATCAAGCCTATGCACTCTAACAGTGAAATCATGTTCGCTTCACCACCTCCAAGGTTGTAGATACCCGGTTGTGGTTGACGAAAGAATGCACCGAATGCGGCCGCAGCATCACCGGCAAAGAGAATATCGCGAAG
>CAZBBZ010000307.1:0-2979 GCA_964489925.1 uncultured Rhodobacterales bacterium | reverse complement strand
AAGCTGTTTCCCTGTGCCGAAGATGGTGATGGGTAGTCCAAGTAAGGTGCGAATGGCAAAGTTGGCGACCCAGCCATGATCTTCGCCACCGAACTGGTTAGGTCCGTAGATTCCGGTCAATCTGAAACAGGCCGCTTTGACCTTATACGTATCGATATAGGCCTGAGTGTAGATTTCATTGCTGCGTTTGGATGCGTGAAGCGGTGTAATCGTACCTTGCAAAAGAGGCTCGTCTTCCGCGATCGTCACTGGGGTTCGCACGTAGCGGGTTTCGGCTTCCTGTAACGAAGCATTGATGCCATCGGGCCCAAATGTGTGAATGCTAGAACAAATTGCCACCGGTATGTCATGAAGGCGTGCAGCTTCCAGGACATTGAATGTACCGTGGGTATTCGTAGAAAAGTCCAGCTCTGGATTTTCCCATGAGATCGTCATGGCAGGCTGGGCTGCCGTGTGACAAATATAGTCGCAATCTTGGCTATGATCTAAAAGCACAGCCTTATCGCGAATATCGGCCACAACGACCTGTGCGCCCTGTTCAATTAGGTTTTGCTAATTAAAGTCGCGTGCGCTTTCCTGCATATACGGGTTTCGCGCAAATTCGTGTTTGGCCAAATTGTCATAGGCGATAACTTCAGCGCCCTGATCAAGAAAATATTGACAGATGTGGAAACCCAGAAAACCACAGCCGCCCGTAACTAACACTTTCATAAACTATTCACCCCGAATTCATTGTTTACTGATGACATCTAGGCCGCTCACCACGGCTGAAAAATGCCATTTCTTTTGAATACACCCATTGTCCTTTGCTTGTGCCGACAGACAGAAAGGTTCCCCAAACTTTCAAAACATATCAAATGCGCAGCAAACATATCAAATGCGCAGCAAACATATCTGTGATGCTGACGCCAATCAACTCGTTCTCTAATGCTTCATAAGCGTAAAACAAGATTTCGAGTTTGCGACGTGGTTTAAATGTGGTGGCATCTTTTGCGCATCAAAGTCGTCCGCGAAGGCGGGCATAAAGCGGGTCACGCGGGCGAGACTAGTGTGAGGTTTAGCGCCTCAATCGAAATTGTTTGGAAGTAAAAACACCAACATTGCTCCAAAGGGAATCCCTTCCCTAACATCTTCAAATTTCGGCAAACATTGACGAAAAGATGCAGAATAACACAAAATTCGCGGTAAAATTGTGCAATTCTCTCGCGATTCAGCTACAACAATATTGCGAGATCGCTTGTTTTGCGCTATTAATGACGCGAATTTAGAGGTGAACCTATGAAACTTTTATCTTTGGTATTCGTTACATTGTTGGCTGTTGCACCGCTTTCGCAGTCTGCTTCTGCGGCAACTATTACGCCAGAAATCCTAAAACTGCGCCAGCAGGCTATCGATCGGACCTTCGATGCGATTCAGCTTTTGGCGGCAAAACGTCGCGCAGCGGCGCAGATCACATACACCACACCACGGTTTTCGCCGGAATGGGAAGCAGCGAAAGCCGACTTCCGCGCTTTGAGCCGTCAGATATTCTTTTTGCAACGCAAGTGGATCCAAGCGCGGTTTGAACGTCGTCGTGGCGTGCTTCTGTATTACTTCGATTACGCAACGAATGTAATCAGCCCCACATGATTGGTGACCTGACGTAACAGACCTAAAGGGCGCTTCGGTGCCCTTTTTTTGTCGCGCAATGTCCAAGCCGTCCAACTTGCGACCAATGATCCGCGTGATCGGGACACAGGCGAAAATTTTACTGCTCGTGTGAACTAATTTGATTGGTAAAAATATGGGGCATAGGGCTTAGCCCGACACGATTTATGTTTGGGATTTCTTGTAAGCTCAGTTAACATTAAAAAAGTGCTTTTTGACACCAGACGGTGAACGTAGAAACAAGCCGTCATCCGCATTGTACGGTACGCATTCTTTGGAATGATTTTTGAGGGGGATTTCGATGCCTTTTGTGACTTACAAATTAGGCGGCGTGCAGTCTGGCCTGTCCAGTCTTCAGCTAGAACAACTAGGCGTGACGCTCACACTTGAGAGCGCTAATTTCACCGGGACAAACGGCCAACCGCTACTGTGGAATGCGTCCGGCGCGAACGTTTTCAATCTTGATGGAGCCGGCTCTAGTCTAAACCAAACCATCGCCGGGGTCGGTGTTACCACTGGGGGCACAGACATCGAAACCGCTATTGGCGGCGACGATCCCGATGAGATGATCTCTTTCAGTTTTGATCAAGAAGTGCGCGTGGTTTCCGTCGATCTAGTGCCAGAAGCCAACCTCTTCAACAGCAATAGCAGCAACCAAAAATTCCGTCTGTTCACAGATGCCAATAGTAATGGCACGTTGGAAACAATCTCGCGAAATGCGCTGATTGGCGATGGCGATAACGTGGATATCGATGTGGTTGGCAGTGTCTTTGGTATTGGCGCCGAACGTCACGCAGACAGCTTCCGGATATCTTCAATCACCATCGAATTTGACGACTTCCCTGAGCCCGAACCAGAACCAGAACCCGAGCCAGAGGGCCAAGGGGATATTCGCGGCTTTGTCTTTAACGATCTAGACAGCAGCGATACCTTTAATGACGGCGATAACCTTGTTGCGGGCGTCACGGTAAACCTGCTCAGCACAAGCGGTGCCGTGATTGCGACCACCACCACCAATGCCTTTGGGTATAAGTTTCTCGATGTTGCCGCCGGCAACTACCGGGTGCAGGTCGAGACGGATGCAGGCTTTGGCTTTGTCGCCCCCGATGAAGGCGGTGTTGAAGGGCGCGACAGTGACATTACCAACCTTGGCAACGGCACCACAGATATTTTCACGCTCAACGATGCCGATACTCTGCGCTTGCAAGCTGGTATTGAAGAAGGCTCGCCAGAACCAGCGCCTGAACCAGAGCCGGAGCCCGAACCAGAGCCCGAACCAGAGCCGGAACCCGAACCAGAGCCAGAGCCAGAGGGCCAAGGGGATATTCGCGG
>CAZBBZ010000306.1:0-4123 GCA_964489925.1 uncultured Rhodobacterales bacterium | reverse complement strand
CGTCCGGGGAGTTTGAGGAGCAGAGCCCTCATCAAATTCAAGTAAAGACGTCGCGCAAAAGCGCAAGCTTTGCGCGTCCGCTTGACTAGACCAAAGTTGCTTCGGTGGACGCCCGCACGTCGTCTTCCGACACACCCTCCGCCAACTCAACAATCGTCAAGCCACCGGGTACAACATCAAACACGCCCAAATTCGTAATGATCCGATCCACCACGCCTTTGCCAGTCAGCGGCAGTGAACATGCCTTCAACAGCTTGGTTTCACCCTTCTTGTTGGTGTGATCCATAATCACAATCACCCGGCCAACACCGGCCACCAGATCCATAGCACCGCCCATGCCTTTGACCAGCTTGCCGGGGATCATCCAATTCGCTAGATCGCCGTTCTCCGCCACTTCCATCGCGCCCAAAATTGCACAAGCAATCTTGCCGCCACGGATCATGCCAAAGCTCGTCGCGCTGTCAAAATAGGCCGTGCGATCCAACTCGGTGATGGTCTGCTTGCCTGCATTGATCAAATCCGCATCAATCGCATCTTCGGTCGGAAACGGCCCCATGCCCAGCATTCCGTTTTCCGATTGCAAGGTGATATCCTTGTCACCCACGTAGTTCGCCACCAGCGTTGGTATCCCAATGCCAAGGTTCACGTACATGCCATCTTCAAGTTCCTGCGCGGCCCGCTCAGCCATCTGATTACGATCCATCGGCATCGCTTAGTCTCCTGCTTGTTCGGCCGCTTCGCCGAAAAATATCAAAAATCCGTCGGGGTCCTTCACGTGGAACTCCCGCATTCCATAGTCTTGATTAAATGGCGCACGCACCCGGCCGTCTGGCAATTCGCTGAGCTTGGGCTGCAACTCGTCCCAAAGCGCATCCACGTCCTGCACCCAGACATAGGCACTGATGTTGGTGTGCGTGGCTTTCAAGGCTTGCGCATCAGCGGCTTTTACCAGCGTTACAGCCGCCTCATCGCGCTTAACCAACCCATGGACACCCGGTGCATGCGCGCGCAACGTCCACCCAAGGGTTTCGGTATAAAACGCGATCGTTGCCTCGATGTTTGAGACTGGAACGATCGGTGATATGCCGTGCAGCCGCGCCACGGTGGATCTTAAGCCGCCTGCGTTGTGCGCTGTTCAATCCGCTTTTCGTGATCCCCTTGGATCAAGCGATGCACATAAACGCCGGGCAAGTGAATAAGGTCCGGATCAAGGCTGCCCACAGGCACGATTTCCTCGACCTCCATGACGCACACCTTGCCACACATGGCCGCTGGCGGGTTGAAATTGCGTGCTGTCTTGCGAAACACTGCATTGCCAGTTTCATCCGCCTTCCAAGCTTTCACAATCGACAGGTCCGCAACAATCCCGCGTTCCAAAATATACGCCTTACCATCGAACTCTTTTTCTTCTTTGCCCTCAGCGATCACCGTGCCAACGCCGGTTTGCGTGTAAAAGCCGGGAATACCAGCACCGCCTGCGCGCATCCGTTCGGCCAAAGTGCCTTGGGGATTGAACTCTAGCTCCAACTCGCCGGATAGATACTGCTGCATGAACACATCGTTCTCGCCCACATAAGAGCTCATCATCTTTTTGACCTGACGGGTCGCAAGCAACAGGCCAAGGCCGAAATCATCAACGCCCGCATTGTTCGACGCCACAGTCAAATCCTTTACGCCGCTGTCGCGAATGGCCGTAATGAGATTTTCTGGAATGCCACAAAGCCCAAAACCACCCGCGGCAATCAACATGCCGTCTTTGAGCAGACCATCAAGCGCAGATTGTGCGTTATCAAAGATTTTCTTCATTTGTCTGGGGACCTCAATTTGTTAACCAAATTAAGAGTTTAGATATCCCGATCCTGCGTCAAAGTCGAGTGTTTGAGATCAAGGGAATGTATTTGTAAAATCAATCAATAAAACACGGCGTTTGGATCAAGCTTCTTCATTTGCGACCAAAACCGCAGTCAACTCACGGACATTCATAAATATCCATCACCCCAAAATGCCGCACATAGCGATCGATGACAAAGGAATAGACCTGCACCATTTCCTCATTGGGTTGTTGGTTCGCCATCCGCTCGCTCATAGGATCTTGGGCGGCAATATCTGACCCGGTCAGCGCCTCTAGCACCGCATGCCCGCAAAACGGCACGTGTAGCTCCGAATACCCGCCCTCATGGGCCATCACCAAACGGCCATCGCACAAGGTTGACGCCGCCATCATCAGTTTGCGCGACATGATCTTAAAGGTTTCCGACCCGCACAGCATTCGCGACAAGGGATCAGCGCCGGAGGCATCAAACCCGCAAGCCACAATGATCAAGTCCGGGCGGAAATCGAACAGCTTGGGGATAATCAGCCGATCCATCGCTTCCAGATAGGTTTCATGCCCAGCCCCCGGCGGCAGAGGGATGTTCATATTCGTACCCAAGCCCGCACCAGCGCCCACGTCTTCGATTTCGCCTGTGTTCCACGGGTAATTCCGTTCCTGATGAATCGAAATCGTCAGAACATCTGGTTCTTCGTAGAAAATCGCCTCGGTGCCATTGCCGTGATGCACATCCCAATCGACCACCGCGATGCGCAGCTCCTCATTTGTGCGCCCGTTGGACGCCTGAAGCGCTCGAATGGCGA
Organism: uncultured Rhodobacterales bacterium; assembly: GCA_964489925.1. GTDB lineage: Bacteria > Pseudomonadota > Alphaproteobacteria > Rhodobacterales > Rhodobacteraceae > CAYLLD01. The sequence continues at coordinate 1,489 of CAZBBZ010000306.1, read as the reverse complement.
TGCCGATGTTGTTCAGAAGACAAAAGCCATTGGCAAAATCCGGCATACAGTGATGCCCCGGCGGACGGCAGAGCGCATAGGCGTTCATATAGGTCCCCTTCATCACCTGACGCGCCGCTTCGGTGATCAACCCCGCCGATTGCAGCGCAATCTCGAAAGAGCCCGGACCAATGGGCGCGCGCGCGCCGGGGCTCATTTCGCCACCACCATTGTCAGACAGATATTGGAATTCTTCTAAATATGCCTGCGGATGAACCCGCTCTGCTTCAAAAATCGTTGCCCGCGGAGCGCCGAGCATGTCCAACTCGCGCACCAACCCGGTACGTTCGATAAGGTTTTTCATACGACGTTTGGTTTCAGGATCATCGGCTAAGCCACCGTTGGCAAGCGGCTGAACTTGCCCCCCCAAAGGCGCGGTCAAGGCATATCCGGCACCGACATGCCAGAAGCAGGTTTCATCCCAGAAGAAGCCTGTATGCGTCATCCACCCTCACATCCTGCCGCGCACTATATGCAGTGGTTCATCGAAATTCGAGTTAAAAATTTGTCCATAGATTGTGGGGACATGTTATGGGTGTCGATAGCGTAAAAGATGGTGGTGCGAATGAATAAAATTGGCCTTGGGTTTCCCCAGATTGCCCGTGAGGTTACCCGTGCGGGGCAGATTGTTTTAGCATTTATCATTTTGCTGCAAACGTCTGCAGCTTTTGCGCAGCCCAAAGTCGAGGTCAGTTGGATTTACTACCACGTGCGCGGGGATACGGCGCCGGAAATCCGCGCTGATCTGCGGCGTCGTGGCCCCAAAGGGCATTGGGCCTATACCACGTGGCATGTGCGGTGGAACGGAGCCTGCGAGGTGTCCCTGAACATCGCCTACGACATGCCGAAACTTGCGGACCGCACCGCCCTTGCACCGGATTTGTTGGCCAATTGGGACGACATGATCGTTCTATTAAAGCGCCACGAAGAAACCCACGGCGGACATGGCATCGCCGCCGCCAAAGAGCTGGTGGCAAACGATTGTCGCAATGCCAATGGGATTGTGACCAAATGGGCGAATGAAGACAAAGCCTATGACAAACGCACGGCCCATGGGCGTAAAGAAGGGATCAAATTCTGATCTGTTAGGCGCAATAAGGCGCGTCTTGGTCCCAACGATAAAACTCTGACACGGGCCGCACAGCCAACTCGGAACGTGTATCCAACCAGCTTTGCCGCCATGCATCAGCACTGCGCAATTCCTGTTCAGGATGCGCCCGCGAGCGCGCGACAAACGAGGGGAACTGATCCCGCCCCGTAGGTTGCCCGGTTTGCGTATAGCGCAAATCAAACGACCAGCGGATGCCATCAGTGGTGTTGTCCAGCGACGCATGCGGCGTCATGGGGTGAAACAGCACCAGCCCCCCGGCCTTCACCGGCAAAGGCTTGATAACAGCCTGATCAATGTGATCGCTTGGAATACCCACCTGCGGCAAGGGGCAATGGGGCA
>CAZBBZ010000305.1:0-4129 GCA_964489925.1 uncultured Rhodobacterales bacterium | reverse complement strand
TCAACCCACGGGTGGCGCTGATAGCCCTGCGCCGTGTCCAGTTTCACGTCCCCCAAGGTGTCATGGGGGTAAAGATCGTAAAACTCTTGCGGCACCACCAGCGGGAAATGCGGGGCGACCAGCCCGACGTATAAACACCAAGGGTTAGCGTCGCTTGCGTGGGCGCTTAGCCAGTCTTGCGTGCGACTGACCACCGCTTCGTCATAATCCGTGTATTTCGAGGTGCCGGGACCGATGTAGTCGCCCAGCATCCGGGTTGCGGGTTTGATCCGCTCATCCTCGCCTCGGATCGAGCCCCAAACCATGCCGTGCCCGCCAACTACATTCATCGGGATGTGGCAGGCATCAAAGCCCGCAGGATCGCTTGGGTCGCGGTAGTGCAGCTTGCCAATGCTTTCCACAGTCACGCCTGCATCTTGCAGCGCGTGACCCCAACCGCGGGTCGCGCCGGTATAGGGCATGGCATTGTCCCAATTGCCGATCTGATGCACGTATTTCCCGGTGGCAAAGGCCGCGCGCGCAGGCACGCAAATCGGGCTGGGGGTATAGGCGTTGGTAAATCGCGTACCGCGCGCCGCCAGCCCATCAAGATGCGGCGTTTTCACAAAAGGATGCCCCGCACAGCCCATGGCGCGCGCTTGATGTTCGTCCGACAGGATCACCAAGAGGTTCGAGGTCATGGGATCGCTCCAATCAAAATTCGCGCAGCTCGGCGGCGGCGTCGAGTTTATCTAGGATACTGTTAAGCATCTCGTTTTCTTGCGCCGTCAAATTGGCCCGCAGCGCCCGTTGGCGCGCTTGTGTCTTGGGCAAGGTTGTCTCGAAAATATCTCGACCTTGCGGGGTCAGGGACAAGAGTTGAATACGATTGTCGCTTGGGTCCGTTGCCGTTGTAACAAAGTTCTCGGCGATCAGCGTTTTAAGGTTCCGAGAGAACAACCCCTTATCCAAGATACCCGTTCCCGTGACCTTGCTGGCGGTGGTGCTTGGCTGTTGGCCGATCAGCGCGATGATGCGCCATTGGATCAGCGTCAGCCCAGCTTCATCGCGCAATAACTTAGCGGCTTGGCTGTTCAGCTTGGCCTGAAGGCGCGCAAGGCGGAAGGTCAAGAATTCTGTCAGTTCTATTTGGGTTGTCGCTTTATTGTCCGCGCTCACTGTCGTCGTTCCCTAGTTCTTAAACTTTGCATCCGTTGGCTGCGCGTCCCCCGCACAGCGGCGTTATTTTGTCGTGTTATGCCATGCCAATCTGGGTCTGGTTCGGGCCGATATCATCGGGCCGCGCGGCGATCATCGCCATCAGCTCGCTTTGCACCGTCTTGGCGATGGGTGCATCAAACAAGTTCGTTAACTCGTGCGGGTCACTGCTGAGATCATAAAGCTCGCCCGCCCCGGATTGCAAATCGACGGTCAGTTTGTGGGTCTTGGTGCGTACCGTGCGCAAGGATAAGGCGACCCCTGCACGGGTTGGCAAAAGCTCCCATTCGTTCATGGCAAAATCGCGGGTGGCGGTGTCATCTTCCAACAGCGGGCGCAGGCTTTGCCCGTGTTGGGGAAGTTGCGCATCCGCCCCCCCATAGTCCATAAACGTGGCGCCCAGATCGAGGGTAGAAACCGGCTCATCAATCGCCCGCCCTGGGTCAATGCCGGGGCCGCGCACAATCATCGGCACGCGCAGCAAGCCCTCATAATGCATCGGTCCCTTAAGGATCAGCCCGTGATCCCCCAGCCAATCCCCGTGATCCGAGATGTAAATCACGATGGTATTTTCGGCCAAGCCCGCCTCGTCCAATGCTTGCAGGATGCGCCCGACATTGTGATCGATCAGCGCGATTTGCCCGTAAGTATTGGCGATGATTTCGCGCAGTTGGTCGTCTGACTGAGGGGGGATGCGGCTGTAAGCCTTGCGCACCTCTTGGCTTTCTGCACTTCCGGTCGGCGTCGCGGTCAGCACTTCTTCATGCCACCACGGGCGGCCCTCAAAGTCGCGGGTGCGATGTTCGGGCAAATCAACGTCTTCCGGCGGGTGCAGCCGCGACCACGGTTCTGGCGCGTCAAAGGGGTGATGCGGGTCGGGAAAACTGACCCAGGTGCAAAAAGGATCATCCCCGCGTTCGTGTTTCAGCCAATTGATCGCGCGGTCCGCTGTCCACGTCGAATTATGCCACGCGCTTGGCAATTTGGAATGCCACGTTTGTGCCGCGCCTTTGGTGTCCCCGCCATTTTCCCACATGGCCTTGATCTTTTCATCACCCCGCCCATCGGCGTGAAACCAGCGTTCATAGTGCTGGCCATGCGGGGGCGTTTCGGGCGCCCACCAGTTATGACCAACCAACATGAGTTCCACATGGTTAAAGCCCATGTAAGGCCCGTTCCAATCATTCGGGTACTTGGCGGATGATTTCAGGCACTCCGGCGTGCCGGTAGGTTCATGGGTGTGATAGGTCGAAAAATGCGCCTTGCCGAAATAGCTGGTGTCATAACCACTTGCGGCCATTGCCCCGGCAAAACCTGCCTCGCCAATTTCAGGGCGCAGATCGATGCCATTGTCATGCACCCCGTGGGTGCGACACAGCTGCCCGGTCAGGATTGACGCCCGCGCAGGCTGGCACACCACGCAAGGGGTGATCGCGCTGGTGAAATGGGTGCCTTCTGAGGCTAATTGATCCAGATGCGGGGTTTTCACCTTACGCCCCATAAAGCCAAAGCAATCGGCGCGATGTTGGTCAGCAGAAATAAGCAGGATATTCGGGCGCGTCATAGGCGGACTTTCTTTGGACGGAGCGAGGTGAAAATGACCACTACCGCCAGCGCGATAAAGACCGCGGCGATGGGGTTGGTGAATAGGAAGTAAGGATCGCCCCCGGTGGCGGAAAAGGCTTGGCGCGCGGTGTCTTCGAGCGCACCGCCAAGGATATAGGCGATCACAAACGGCAGGGGCGACATGCCAAGGCGACGCATGCCATAGCCCAAGATGCCAAAGGCGATGGTGAACCAGACGGCCTCTATCCGGGTTTCTTGGGCGTAAATTGCGGTGAGGGTTAGCAGCAAGACAACGCTTAGCAGAATGTGTTTTGGGATGCGGATCATAAAGCTGGCCCAACGCATAAACGCGCTGCCGATGGTCCAGTTAAAGAGGTTGGCGATCATCATGCAGGTGAACAGGCCAAAGGCGATGACCAGCTCTGGGTTCACGCTGTTGGTGGTGAATTTGAACACCGTGGGGCCGGGGTTGAAGCCGCCGATGCTTTCGGCCGCTAGGATCAGGAAAACGGCGGCCGCATTGCCGGGGATGCCTAAAGATAGGACTGGAATGAGGTTGGCCCCTGACACGGATGAATTGGCGGCTTCCGTGGCGGCGATGCCTTCGGGCGCGCCACTTCCGAAAGGGGTGGGCGAGGGGGTGCGGGCGTGGATCGCGCGACCAGAGGAATAGCCCAGAGTTGCAGCAAGGGTCGAGCCGATCCCCGGCAGCGCGCCAATCGCCGTGCCAATAAGCGCAGAGCGACCAATGTAGGGGGCGATTTGGCGAATATCGGCAGGGCGCAGCTTTTGATCGCCCACCTCTTTGATCTGCACAATCGTGCCTTTGGATTTTTGCTCGTTGCGCAAGTCCTCAAGGCTTTTGAACACCTCGCCCAAGATCAGCACCCCAAGGATGACGCTTGCAAGCGGAAAGCCGCGTCCCAACAGTTGCGTGTCGAGGGACAGACGCGGGTAAAACCCTTCGCCGGTGCCGATATAGACGACGAACAACCCCAGCCCGAGGGAGATCAGACCTTTGCCCGGTGAGCCGCCAATCACTGTGGCGATAAAGGCCATCGACAGGATCAAAAGCGCGGTTTTTTCGGGCAGGTCCAGATAGGTTTCGACCATGATCGCCAAAAACGGCGCGCATAGGATCAGCACGATGTCCGAAAACGTATCCCCCGCAGCGGATGAAAAATGCGCAATCCGCAAGGCTTTGCCCGCCTTGCCCTGTCGGGTCATCGGATAGCCATCGAGCGTGGTCATGTAAGCGTCGGGCGTGCCGGGCGTGTTGAACAGGATCGCTGGCACCGCCCCGCCCACGGTCGCGCCTTTCATCACCCCGATCAGAAAGCCCATGACGGGCAGCAGCGCGTCTTGG
>CAZBBZ010000304.1:0-4130 GCA_964489925.1 uncultured Rhodobacterales bacterium | reverse complement strand
AGATTTCTTCCGCGTTATCGATGCCGCGCTCTGCGTATTCATCGTAGATCGCCTGCATGCCTTCTGCGGCAGCAACCTCCATTTTGGCACGCTCTTCTTGGCTGGCAACGATCCACTTCACGTTCAGCTCACCAGCGGCGATCTTTTCGTCTTTCCACTTCAGCGCAGCCTCATCAGCCTCGTGAAACGCGCGGGCAAGCTCCATAGAGAACGCCAGTCCCGAGACTTCGTCGATCACCGCGCGATGTTCAGCGCTCAGGCTCTCATAGCGCTCTTTGTTCATCGCATAGAACACCGGGTTGAACGTCGCGGGCGTGTTTACAATCGCATAATCCGCAACTTCATCCAGGTTCCAAGGCGGCATGATGTTGTTGATCGAGGAAATCGCCCCGTCGATCGTGCCCGTGCTCAGCCCTGTGTAATGCTCGGTTGGATCAAGCTGCACAGGCACCGCGCCCATGCCTTTCATTACTGGCGTGGTCATTGCAGCAAACGGCACGATCTTTGCGCCCTTCATGCCTTCAACGGTGGACACATCCCGCGTGGCGATGATCATCCCACCCGCCGGACTGCCCAAGGCCAAGAGTTTCACATCGCTCCACTCATCGGCCATGTATTGATCAAAGACCGCCCAAATCCGCTGTGTCGAATCTAGCCCGTCAACCGCCTTGCCCGGAGGCACAGCAAGCAATGTCTTTGGAAAGAGCGTCGGCGTAATGGAGGCGATGCCAAAGGTGATATCAGCCACCCCTTCGACCACACGCTTATATTGCTGCTGCGGCCCTGCACCAAGCTGGCCTGCCGCATAGACTTTCAACGTCAGCGTCCCGTCTGAGCGCTCGGCGATCTCTTTTTCAAACCAAGCAAGCGCGCCGGTAATCGTCTCGTGATTGGGCGGGACAAAAGTTGCGACGCTCAATTCTTCGGCGCTTGCGGGCAGCGCGAATGCAGCAAGTGCTGCGACCGTCAAAGCGGTCTGTTTGATATGTGAAAGTAACATCAGATCCTCCTATTTGTTCATCGCGTTGTAAATTTCTTCTGCGTTATCGATGCCGCGCGACGCGTAGTCTGCGAAGATGACCTTCAGGCCCTCTTTCACAGCCGCATCCATCTTGGCGCGTTCTTCATCTGACACCGAAATGGAAATCACTTTGTCCATCGCCGCTGGTTTGGTGGCAAGCCAAGCCTTGCCGCGCTCGCCTTCATTGTGAAAGCTGGTCGCGCCCATCATCGAAACTTCTTCGCCCGCCATGTCATCAATAATGGCGCGATGTTCATCTGACAGACCCATGTATCGTTCTTTGTTCATCGCCACAAAAAACATGGCAAATGTCGAAGGGATATTGTCGATGTAATGGGTCGAAACTTCAGAAAAGTTCCACGGTTTGTCCATCTGCGCGGGCGAGATCGTTGTGGCATCAATGTTGCCTGTGGAAAGCCCGGTATACATTTCGGTCACAGGCATTTGCACAGGCACAGTGCCCATGGCTTCCATTATTGGCGTTACCATAGAGGCAAAAGGAACAAGCTTCGCGCCACTCAGCCCTTCCATTGTCGAGATGTCTTTGGTCGTGGCCCAAGCATCGCCCGCCACGGTAAACACGCCCAACAGTTTTACGTCTTGGTATTCATCGGCAAGATATTCATCAAAGACCGACAAAACCCGTTCTGTGGCCTGCAGAGCGTTTTCGGATTTCCCGGGGGGAACAATCAGGATCGATTTGGGGAAGATCGCCGGCGTGTAGGTTTGCAGACCAAAGGTGATGTCCGCCACGCCTTCAACCACGCGTTTATACTGCTGCACTGGGCCTGCACCCAGCTGGCCGGCGGGGTAGACCTTGATGGTCAGCGAGCCATTTGAACGTGCCGCGACTTCCTTGCCAAACCAGTCAAAAAAGAATGAGTTGATGTGATGCTGTGGCGGAATGAATGTCGCAACCGACAGTTCCTCGGCCATGGCGCGTGTGGTTCCGGCAACCATGCCTGAAACCATCGCAAGCGACAAAATAGCGTTCTTAAGTTTCATGTCTTCCTCCCAGAAGTTTGACCTGATTTCAGGTCGATTTTTGGTTGCCGTAATGGGCGCACTTCGAACTATACTTTTGAGAAATCAGGGCACCATTTGATGATGCCCTTCTGAAAGCTCTCTTTCGCTTCGAAATCCGTGGCCCATCTTTGGATGTTGGTGAACCCCTCGAACGGATAACCGCAGCCCTTCAGCACAAAGTGCAGCGGGATCCACGAAATATCTGCCAAGCTGTATTGATCGCCCATGATCCACTGCCGCCCTTCAAGGGTCACATCCAATTTGGTGAAACAGGCCCCAAGGATCGCTTTGGCCTTTTCAAAATCACTGGTGGCGAAGTCTTTGCCGCCCGCGTGTTTCGAGTGAAAATTCTTCAGTTCTTCGTTCGTTTGCAGCGCGTCGTATTTCGCCTGTTCTTCGGGGGTTTTCTGGATCCGCTTGGCGATCATCGTGGCGTAAACGTAAGGCTTGCAGGCAGGCACATGAATGGCGGCGGCCAGATGCAACCACTCCATCATTTCTTCGTTATTGGTCGAGCGCAGAGACGGCTCTGGGTAGGTTTCATCGAGGTAGTCGATGATGTCATTGCTTTCCACATGCACCACGCCGTTGTCGACCAAGGTGGGCACCAGACCCTTGGGGTTGATGCCGAAATAATCGTCAGTGATGTTCTCTTTCTTCTTCAGATCCAGATGGTGACTGGTCCAATCAAGCCCCTTTTCGATCAACGCCATCCGCACCCGCATAGAACAGTTGGAGATCGCCCCGTGATAAAGGTGTAGACCTTCAAAAGCTTCTACGGATTTGTTGGTTGGTGTGACGATTGCCATGTTCGAGCCTAGGATGATGGTTTGTCGGACTACGCGCGGGCCGCGCCATGCGGTCGGCCAAATGGTATGAGTTTCAAAAAATCCTCCCAGAATTGACTAGTCATCTTGCCAAGTTGCAGATCATATAAGAATCTGGTGCTTATTCGGCACGCCGTTGGCCGTGACATTACGGAAAGCTACGCAGTTTTGGGATCCCATTTCAAGCAAATTGTGGCAAATACATATAATAAGGGCCGCAAATCTTGACCTTGGGATCCCGATAAAGGACTAAGACTGAATGGACTCCATCGACAAAGACCTCGCCACACGCATTCGCCAAGACATCATCTTGGGCAACTATGCCGAGGGCGAGCGCCTCTCCGAAAGCCAGCTTTGCGACACCCATCAAGTCTCGCGCACCCCCGTCCGGCTGGCACTGCGCTTGCTAGAGCGTGAGGGCGTGATCCGCCGGGGCGAAGGGCGCGGCTATCTGGTGCAAAGCCCAACGGTTGAGGATATCTTACAAGCTGTTGAAGTCAGGGGACATTTGGAAAGCCTAGCTGCGCGACTTTTGGCCCAGCGAAGCGACCGGGCAACATGTCTTAGCGATATGGAAAAAGCGATTGCGACGATTTCTGCCGGGATTGATGATTTGCAGAAACTGGGGGAACTTAGCGAGCCTGTGGCGCGCTCAACCCAAGCCGCAAACAAGCTGTTTCACAGCACGATCCTCGCGTCATGCGGCAATGACTATGTGTCCTACACTTGCGAACAGATCAGCCATTTGCCGATGCTTTCGGTCGGCTCGATGGTGTTTGATCGGGCGATCAAAGACGATACCAGTCAATTTGAACGCGGCATGTTCCGCCTACGTCTTGGCAACGCCCAGCATCAGGTGATTCTTGAAGCGATTGAAAAGGGTGATCCAGTGCGCGCTGAGGGTATGATGCGCGAGCATTCTCACACCATGGTGGAATATATCCAGATGTTTGAAACGCGGGACAAAAGCCTGACAGTGGCGGATTTGGTGGCCTATTCGAGTGCTGATTTGCCGCCGGTTTGACAGCGAAAGGGGGGTATGGGTCACCCAAAGTGCTGCGTTAGCATGGCAGGGAATGGCGCAGACCTAAGATATCGGAGCCCTTGGACGGCCGGGCGGATAGTCTAGGGGCCTTCGTTCGTATTTGCTTTGAATGACCGGTTAGAGCCAAAGGGGAAAAAGCCCCCAAGTGCGGAACAAGGCAATCGACGGCCCGTGGGTTGGCGCATCAACACGCGTGTTGGGCAATTTATGG
>CAZBBZ010000303.1:0-4136 GCA_964489925.1 uncultured Rhodobacterales bacterium | reverse complement strand
CGAGCCCGAGGCGCTTTACGCGCACAGAACGTCAAACAATTCGTGCTATTCCAAATACAGGGCTCGCCGTTTTTGCGATCCATACCGTTGTGACCGCTGGCGTTTGAAATTGGGCCTAGTCGAGCGGTTACACAAAACGCCCGTGTAAAAATGTGCAATAATGCAGCATTTAGCGCGCAAGTTTGTGGCAATTATTGACAGAACCCACTGCGGCAGTGGTAGGTTAACCCGATTAAGGGGTTTGATCCGGGGTTGTTTTGGATCGCAGGGGTAGAGCGATGGTGTTTGAGCGTGATTGGGTGACAACGATTTCGGTCGTTGCAATTTTGACGTTGATTGCGGGGTTTTTCGGATCTTGGCATGCGGCGTTTGATGGTCTGTCCGCCGCGCGTCCTGCTTTGGTCGTGGTTCTGACGATTCTTGCGATTTTGCATTTGTTCAAAGGTCACGCGCAGCGCGCCCTATACGTCACGCTCGTGTCTGTATTCGGGTTCGGCACGATTGTTGCTCATGCCAATCTTGAAGAACTGGGAAACAATCCTGACATCAAAATCATGCAAGTCAGCGCGAATTGGGATAATTCAATGACCCTCGCGGTGGTGGATCGTCTGTCCGTCTTGGAACCCGACATTGTGGCAATGCAATCCATCAACAACAGCAATCGCGAAATCGCGCAGGCTTTGGCGTTGATGTATCCCTATTCTGCGGTTTGCGGAACCGCCGCCTCTGGGTCGGTTGCGCTTTATTCCAGCTACACCTTCGTGCCAGATCAGCTTCCGTATTGTGACCAGGGGCATGGCTTTGTGGTGGCGCCATTGCAAACCCCGCTTGGGCCCGTTCAGGTCGCTTCGCTTCACCTAGCGCCTGCGTTTTTGTCCGGGGATCGTCAGCAAAGCGAACGTGTGGCGAGCTATTTGAACACCCATGAAGGCCCGTTCCTGATTGCAGGCGATTTTTCCAATCCTGCGTGGAGCCACCGCGTGCGCAAAATCTCTGCCGCTGCAAAAGCGCAGACCGCGCCCGGCGTTTCACGAACCTCGCACTCGATCTTGGGGATGTTTGGACTGCGCTTTAACCACGTGCTGGTCCCCGAACGCTGGGTTGCTGAAACCATGGTGGTGAAAGTGCCCGGCGCGACCAATGACGCGGTCTATGCGGATATCTATTTCAACTAAAATTTAGCCAAGCAATGCCCCCAAAACAGGGGGCAATTACCTTACTTAATCTGCGATAAAACCGCCAACTTCTTTGAACTGCACATTCGCAGGTGACAGGTGGTCGATGACCACGCCGCCAACAATTTCGTTCGCCAAAGGCCCGGTGATTAGACCGCTATAAGTGCCAGCGCCATCCGCCCAACCCGGCCCGTTGATTTCACCGCCCGTGGTCGTTCCGGAAAACGCACCCAAGCCGTCAATTGGCCCAAGGTTCAGTGTCACATCCGACAGACTAAGCGTGTTATCCAAAGCATTGGTCGCGGTTAATCGGGCTTCGCGGTCCGTAATAGTCCCGTCGACGCGGTCGTTGGTAAAGTTCGCTGTGATGGCAACGCGCCCGTTTATAAGACGCGAAATGCTTGAATTTGGTTCATTTCGCAAAAACGCTGCATAGTCGCCCCGAAACCGAATAGACCCGCCATCTGGAATAGTGGTGGATGCCAAGTTCTGGAAGTTCGTCCCCGCATAAGGCACCAAGGTAGAGCTGTCAGAGGCAACCACCGCAACCAAAGAGTTCGCCGACTGCGCCCCATATGCGCGCGATTCCGGTGTTTCCGCGTGATAATGTTCAAAGGCACCTGCATCATGGCTGCCTTGGCGCGCCATGGTTATATCGGTGCCCTCAGCGGTGAAAAAGAATTCGGAACCCGTGTAGGATGCGCCAACCGTGTTAGGCCCAATTGTGCCCGACACCACCGCCGCGGCACTGTCCTTGGTACCATTTCCACTGCCACCACCACAGCCGACACAGAACAAACCACCGACGACAAGCGTTGCATTGAGAATTTTCATAGCTAAACCTTTTGGTTGTTCGCCCTCTAGAATCCACCTTTTTGATAGAATCTAGCTGCCGCCATAGTGCATTTTTTAAGGAAAACGTCAATTTAACACAGGCTTACTGTGCAAAAATTGCGCCAACCTCCTCGACCGTGGTTCCGCCCAAGGTGTAGTTTAACCGAACGCCACCGACAACTTCTTGTCCATTGGACCCGGCAAACATACCACTATAGACGCCCGTTGCGTTGCCGCCGTTGGCGGTTTGACCACCAGAGCTTGAGCCGGAAAAGGTTGACGAACTACTAATGCTGGTCGTGTTCAGGGTAATGTCCCCCAAACGCTCGCGCTCGGAAAAACCGACCCGTTCGTGGGTGCGGCGATCGTCAATTGACCCTGAAATGCGGTCGTTGTTGAAATCTGCGAACAAGGTCACATCGCCTTCGGTGATATAGCGCATGTCAGAATTCGCACTTGTCCCATTACGCAAAAAGCCCGCGTAATTGCCGTTGTATTCCACAGTCCCAGTCAGATTGCTTGGCGTGCTGGAGCGATCATAGGTCGTTCCGGCAAAATTGTTCGATCCATGCTGGTGACTGGCCATGACCGCGACAATCGAATTCGATGTCGAGTTGCCATAGGCAAAATGCGTGTAATCGCCGTTTTTATATGGTGTGAAGCCAGCCAGCATATACTGCTGGTCGCGCGCTTCTTTGTCATAGACGCCGTCCAGTTCTTGTCCGTTGGCCGTGAACGTAAACGGGTTAACCCCGACACTGGCGTCATAGCTGACCCCAAGATTTCCCGATGACGCCTGCTGTGACACGTCGCCACCAGCGCCGCCGCCACAAGATGAAAGCGCAGCCACACAAAGCGTACCGCAAATATAGCGCAACATAAAACAGTCCCCCAAATTTTACCCCAGTTAAATATCACGAAAACGAGCAATATTTAACATGCGTGTATTACTGCCTTAGATGGCAGTTGGTCAACTGTTTTGAATTTGCAAGTGTTTAGTGTGAAACTATTTGGGTGACGTTACGTAATAATATTTACGGCTATTTGCAGAGCAAATGGGCAGGGTTATTGCCCTGAAAGCGCGCTTATTGTGCTGCTGCTGCTCGAAAACAGCTCGCTTAACACGAGATAAGCCACCAAAGCGCCCAGCAACAGTTTGATCCGCCCAAAAGGTGATTTTGCACCCTCAAGCATGCCGTCAATCCACTGGCCAATCGACTGTTCTGGTTTGGCGTCGCTCTGGTTTAACCCCAACGCCTTGTCAGCCTTTGTGGGCGCTGCATTGGTGTTTGTGGTTTTGGGGTTGTTTTTGTGGGTCTGTTTGTTCGCCAGTTTTGCAAAGTCGAAAATGCGCGTGCCGCGTGGCGCGCCGACCTTCACGATATCCAGCGACAGATAGGGGCGGGGAAACGCGTTTGTGTCTTCGGTCTTGCGAATACGAACGTCGGTGCCGCTTTTGAATTGCATCACGATGTCGCTCGCAGGGGTCGCGCCGGTTTTGCAATAGTAATAGGCCAGATCCTCCGCCGCCTCGACCGCAACAGTGGCAGGCGCAGAGGTTTCGTTCACAACCATATGATGCCCGCAAATATGTTCCGAGCCAAAGCAATGGAAACCAACCCTTGGCACACCATTTTCGCGTGTACCGCTGGAAAAAAAGCTGGGGTGCAATTGCACGGTCATGCCGCGCGGGTCGTGGGTCAGTTCAAATTCTTCTGGGCGCATCAGCTGATCCGACTGACACCAATGCACAATGGTCGGCTTGTTCATCGCGATCAGCTGGCTGACCATCAAGCGGGTCAAAAACACCCGGTTCTCGAATTTTTCAAGCGAGGGCGTTTCAGATGTGTTGAACGTATCCGACACGATCTGGGCAAACTCCTCGCCAAAGGTGCTGGTGTCGATATCGGGCGTCAGAACATCATTGTCGCCCACGGTTATAAAAATGTTTTGACGATGCCCGCTCACCAACTGGCCGGCCTCTGGCACACGCATCTTTGTCGCTGGCGAATTTAGAACGGGCTGAAAGCCCTCTGGCCCAAGCGGATTGAGATTTTGGGACAGCTTAACGAAATGACCGCCCACATCCAAAATACCCCAAACGCCATCTTCATGCGCGCCCAGTTT
>CAZBBZ010000302.1:0-4152 GCA_964489925.1 uncultured Rhodobacterales bacterium | reverse complement strand
TCTGTGTCGATCAAGAAGATGTCGTAGAAGCCCCGCGATGCCATATAATCACGCAAGGTGGGGTGAATATTGGCGTGAAACGTTGAATAGGTACTGCCGTCAGGGGCAGAGTCCATCAAGTGCTTTTCACCCACTTTATTAGGATTTTCTTCGATATAAAGCCGCTGAGCGGTCCCCGCATCGTTTTTCTGAAGGAAAGTGAACGCCGACGACATGCTCGCAAAAGACTCCGTCAAGAGCGGATTATTTCGCAGAAATTCCAAATCGCCCTTAACTTGCGCTTCAAGTCGATAAAGCCGATTTTCGGTTTGCTCCAAAGGTTCATTAAGCGCTTCGATCACATGGCCCTTACGCGCATCCACCGCCAAATAGACCGAAAGACCGACCACAATGGCCGCTGATAGACACCCACCAAGCACAACCGTTGCAAACAGCTTCTTGGACAAAGTCTTAGGCGTCAAAGCATTTAGAACCGAGGCCATTTGGATCTCCTACATCAGCACAGGGATCAAATAGCCAACAACTACTGCGATAATGTTAAGAGCAAACAAGACAGAGGTCGGCGCGCCCTTTTATTCACCCCAAATTTTGGTAACTGACCCAAACAAGACGAAGCGATTGCACAAGTTGGGGATTAAACATGCGCGCAAATATTTCAAAATGGTTGGAAAAGCCGCTGGTTCGCTACGGCATTTTGGCGGTCATCGTCTTTAATGCGGTAATTTTGGGGTTAGAAACCTCATCAAGCGCGATGGAAATGGCCGGTGGTTTGATCCACACGCTTGACCAGATCTGCCTTGCGATTTTTGTTGTGGAACTTGGGGCCAAACTCTTTGCTTTTCGGGGCCGTTTTTTCCGCGACGGATGGAACATTTTCGACTTTCTACTGGTGGCAATCAGCCTGATCCCCGGCACCCAAGGGTTTACGGTATTGCGCGCCTTGCGCATTTTGCGGGTGTTGCGCTTGATTTCGACCGTGCCGTCCTTGCGCCGCGTGGTCGAGGGGCTCGTGACCGCTTTGCCGGGCATGGGATCGGTTTTTGTGCTGATGGCGATTATCTTTTATATCGCCTCTGTGATGGCAACCAAGCTGTTTGGCGATGCCTTTCCCCAATGGTTCGCAACCTTGGGACAATCCGCTTATTCACTGTTTCAAATCATGACGCTGGAAAGCTGGTCTATGGGGATCGTGCGCCCGGTGATGGAGGTTTATCCTTGGGCTTGGGCGTTTTTCGTTCCCTTCATTATGATGACGACTTTTGCGGTGGTGAACCTGCTCGTGGGTTTGATTGTGAACTCGATGCAGGATGCGCACATGGAAGAAAGCAATCAAGCCACAGACGCTTATCGGGACGAAGTGATGGCCCGGCTTAAAGCGATTGAAGAGCGGCTGCCCAAGCAATAGCGCGCCTGCCTGCGCATTTCACAGCAAGTTTATGTAGCAATCTCTCAGGTCTGCTACACCTTAAGGGTGAATTAACAAACCTTTAACGGGAGACACCATGTTAGACGCGAAACTATCCAGACGAAACGTGATGATTGCAGGCGCAGCCGCACCACTGGCCGCGGGCCTTGGCGGCACCGCCGCTCTCGCAGGTGGGCACGCCGCCCCGCCCAACGCCAACAAGTATTCTTTTGCTGTTGGTGATTTCCAAGTTTCCACCATGTTGGGCGGCACCCGCACCGTGGAAGACCCTCAAAGCATCTTTGGTATGAATGTTTCTGCCGAAGAATTCGCCACCGTGAGCGAAGAAAACTTCATCCCCACCGACAAAGCTCAGTTCTTTTTCACCCCCACCGTAGTCAATACCGGGTCCGAGGTCGTATTGTTCGATGCAGGGCTTGCCGCTGCTATGACCGTCCCTGCCTTGGAAGCTGCCGGGATCACCGCGGATCAAGTGGACATCGTGGTGCTGACCCATATGCACGGCGATCATATCGGCGGTCTGACCGGCGACGACGGCACGCCCACCTACCCCAACGCCCGCTATGTCACAGGCCAGGTCGAATTTGATGCTTGGGCCAAAATGGAAAACGACGGCTTTGAAGCCAAAGTCCGCCCGCTGGCCGAAAAGATGACCTTTATCGGGGACGAAGGCAGCGTTGCTTCGGGCATTACGGGCATGGCCGCGTTCGGGCACACGCCGGGTCATATGGTCTACATGCTGGAAAACGGCGGCGAGCAAGTCCTGCTGATGGCAGATCTCGCCAATCACTATGTTTGGTCGCTGGCCTACCCCGACTGGGAAGTGCGCTTTGATCGCGACAAAGCGGGGGCAGCCGCCAGCCGACGCAAAATCCTTGGCATGGCGGCGGCTGATAAGCTGCCGGTGATCGGCTATCACATGCCCTTCCCGGCGGTTGGTTACGTGGACACGCGCGGCGATGGCTTCCACTATGTGCCCGCAAGCTATCAACTGATGCTCTAAGAGCTCTAAGGCGGGTTACGGCCCGCCTTTCACCCCCATTGCGAAATCACCAAACAGCAAAGGGTTTTCGTTTAAGAACGTCATTTTAGGTCGTCACGGTGCAGCTTGACCAGAAACCACCGACGGGGACACTGGAAATACTTGACCCGCCGACCCTCTCGCCCCTACATGCGCACTGCATAAACACCGCGAAAAGGGCGCTGCATCATGGGCTTCAAAACTGGCATCGTTGGCTTACCCAACGTCGGCAAATCCACGCTATTTAACGCGTTGACCAAATCCGCCGCCGCAGAAGCTGCGAACTTCCCGTTTTGCACCATCGATCCCAACGTGGGCGAGGTCTCTGTGCCCGATGCGCGGCTGGCCAAGATCGCCGAGATTGCCACCTCGAAAAACATCATCCCCGCGCGCATGACCTTCGTGGATATCGCAGGTCTCGTGAAAGGCGCGTCCGAGGGCGAAGGCTTGGGCAATAAATTCCTCGCCAACATCCGCGAAACCGACGCCATTGCTCATGTGCTGCGCTGTTTTGAAAACGACGACATCACCCATGTGGATGGCCGCGTGGACCCGGTGGAAGACGCGCAAACCATTGAAACCGAGCTGATGCTGGCTGACCTTGAAAGCATCGAGCGTCGGATTGCCAACCTCACCCGCAAGATCAAGGGCGGCGACAAAGAAGCGGTCGCTGCGAACCGCCTGCTGGAAGCCGCGCGTAATCTGTTGTCTGACGGCAAGCCTGCGCGCGAGCTGGAGGTGGACGAAGAGGATGAAAAGCTGTGGCAAGCGCAGCAACTGCTGACGTCTAAGCCCGTGCTTTACGTGTGCAACGTGAACGAGGATGACGCGAGCGAGGGCAATGCCCTATCTGCGCGCGTGGCGGAAATGGCCGCGGCCCAAGGCAACGGCAGCGTGGTGATTTCAGCGGCAATCGAAGAAGAACTCGCACAGCTGGATGATGACGAATCCGCGATGTTCCTAGAAGAAATGGGGCTGACAGAGCCGGGCCTGAACCGCCTGATCCGCGCGGGCTATGAACTCTTGGGCCTGCGCACCTATTTCACCGCCGGCCCGAAAGAGGCCCGCGCATGGACCATCCCCGCAGGGGCTTTGGCCCCCCAAGCGGCAGGCGTGATCCACGGGGATTTCGAGGCGAAGTTTATCCGCGCTGAAACCATCGGCTATGACGACTATGTAGAGCTGAACGGCGAAGCAGGCGCGCGCGAAGGCGGCAAGCTGCGCGCCGAAGGCAAGGCTTACGAGGTGAAAGACGGGGACGTGCTGAACTTCTTGCATGGGGCTTAAAGACTGAACCGTCCCGGACTTGATCCGGGACCTCCAAGACCTCTCAATCTTGACTGCCCTACAAAGCCGCCTCAGCCGCATCAATCTCCACCAACAACTCATCGCACCGCTGGGTCTGATATTCGGACCCGATCTCGAACACATCTCGCGCCGCCATGACATGGTCGCGCGCTTCTTTCAGTAAGGCGGGGTTGGGGAAATGCTTATGCCGCGCTAGGGCCAGATCACCTTGGTTCCAACGCGTCTGAGCCCATGAAAATGGGCTACCAGAAATACTTCGCGTCTCAAGGGCGTTACGATAGTGCGCCGCCGAGCGATCAAATGCCGCTTTGTTGCCAGTTAAATCCGCCAACAACCGATATGACAGCCCAAGATTGCTCTGCGAGATTTCCCAGTTATAGTGATCAGCGGCTCGGTC
>CAZBBZ010000301.1:0-4157 GCA_964489925.1 uncultured Rhodobacterales bacterium | reverse complement strand
AATTTATGATATTTTTTGGCAGCTTGGGCCATCACACCGCATTTTGGCAGGACAATTGTGTTATGGTTGGGATCCGGCAAAGGCGCCAATCAACTCATGGGCGACTGCGCCGCCATTATCTGAAATCGCAACCGCAGCGCCTGCATCTGGGGCGCCATCACCAAAGACGCCGCCAACAAAGGTACCAGTGCTGCCATTTGCAAGCGTGATATCCGTGCTTGCCACGGTCGCGGTGCCATTGATCTGGTCGCCCGTAAGCGTTCCGGCTAAATTCACGTCCGGGCCTAGCGTTCCGGTCACGCCACCGCCAACGAAATCGACAGTCAGGGTAACTGGCCGATCCACCGAGGTGACCGCCCCGCCATCGCTAAGGATACGCCCATAAAAATGACCGGTGTAAGTGGTACTGGCGTTCGGCAAATTGCTCGCGGCAAGACCGCCCACATAGCCATGCACATCGGTGCCTTCAAAATTGCTGCCAAGCTCATCAATACGGATGACCCCGGCGATAAGGTTTTCGAGTTCTATTTCTTCGATCTCAAAATCCCGATCGCTGGTGCCTGTTGGTAGGTTACTTCGCACCCCTACGTTTAAGGTGCCTCGGTTCACGGTCAGACCATTTTCCGTCGTGGTAGTGATCGGGATGCGGTAGTTGTGGCGCCGAATAAGCAGGTTCGCCGGATCACCAGAGCCGGGTCGCCCATAGCGGAAAACACGCATATCGCCGGGTGATGCCTTTGCCCAAAATTGTTCATCCGCAGTGGTGTTGAAAAAGACAGTGCCAGCGTCGCTCGTGGCGGTTTGAAACGCCACCGCGATCTTTTCTTCTTGGACCAACCCAAAGGTGCCAATCGGCGCGTTGGCGTTTGAAGACCCGCCGGAACCGCCGCCACAAGCACACAGCAGGCCAAGCAAAAGAATAGCAATCGTGGATTTGATAGGATGTGTCACGCGCGCTCGTCCCGGCCATTTCGCCCATAGGTATAATCGCAGAACAATTTGGATTTCTACGTCCCGTTAACAAATGGTTAACGGCTGTTGCGCCAATACTTCTTATTTTTTGTGTATAATTTTTGGCGGACAGGCCGAAACTGCCCCCAACCACGCTTGCCGATCGTTCCCCACGTGTTAGCTTGGTTGGTATCAGCCAAGGATCATCATGCGTTTTTCACACCTCATCGACGGGTTCGCCCATGCAGATGGGCCGCCGCCTAACCGCTTGTGGGCTTTCATCCGTTGGGCGTTGAACGGCAGTCTGCCGATTGTTGGGCTGACCCTATGCGTGTCGGTCATCGTTGGATTGCTGGAAGTTTCGGCCGCGTTTCTTGTGGGCTGGTCCATAGATTTCGCCGCCCAAAGCGACCCTGCAACTTTGTTTTCAAACAATATGCTGCTGTTTGGTGCCTTGGCGGTTTTCTTTGTCATCGTGCGGCCCGGTTTCATGGGGCTAAATTCGGCGATGCAATCTTTGGCGGTTGCCCCGAACATTTTTCCGATGATCTTATCGCGTCTGAACCGTCATACCTTGGGCCAATCGCTTGGCTATTTTGATGATGATTTTGCCGGTAGGATTTCCCAGAAACAGCAACAAACCGCCCGCGCGCTGACCGATATTGTCATGGAAACAATGAACGTGGGCGGCTTTGCGGTTGCTTCCGTCGTGGGCGCGATTGCGGTGGTGGGCCTGATCCACCCGATCCTTGCAGGCATCTTGGTTGTCTGGATCATCGCGTATTTCTTTTTGATTAGGTGGTATCTGCCGCGTATTCGCCAACGCTCCAAACAGCGCGCGGCGGCGCGGGCGATGGTGACCGGGCAAATCGTTGATACGATCACGAATATTTCGACCGTCAAGCTGTTTGCCCACGCGGATCACGAAGATCGCGCCGCCCTGAACGCGATCAAGCATTTCCGCGATACCGCCATCCACTGGGGCGGCTTGTCGGTCAGTTTTCGCTATTCACTTATGACGCTCGCAGGCACCTTGCCGGTGCTGTTGATCGGCTGCGCGTTGTGGCTTTGGACCCAAAACATGGCAAGTGCGGGCGATATTGCAGCCGCGGCAATGATTGCAACGCGGCTGGGGCAAATGTCGGGCTGGGTGTCGTTTACGGCTTTGGGGATTTTCTCGAATATTGGCGAGGTTGAAGACGGGATGCACACGCTGGCCCGCGACCACAAAATTGTGGATGCCAAGGACGCGGTTGAATTGCCCCAAGGGGCGGCGACAATCGACTTTGACCGGGTTTCTTTTGGCTATGATCGCGAAAACATCGGCCTGCGTGACTTTTCGTTAAAGCTGGCGCCGGGCGAAAAAGTCGGGCTGGTGGGGCGCTCTGGCGCGGGTAAGACCACGGCGGTATCGGTGCTTTTGCGGCTTTATGATATCACCGATGGCGTTGTGCGCGTTGGCGACCATGACATTCGCAGCATCACCCAAGACAGCCTGCGGCGGCAAATTTCGATGGTCACGCAAGACACCGCGATGTTCAATCGCTCGGCCATGGAAAACATCCGCTACGGCGCGCCGGATGCAAGCGACGACGAGGTGATTGCCGCCGCGAAAAAAGCATCGGCGCATGAGTTCATTGAAGCGCTGGAGGATTTTAAGGGGCGTACGGGCTACGCAGCGCATCTGGGCGAGCGCGGTGTTAAACTGTCAGGTGGGCAGCGGCAAAGAATTGCGCTGGCGCGGGCGATTTTGAAAGATGCGCCGATCTTGGTTCTGGACGAGGCGACATCTGCGCTGGATTCAGAGATTGAAGCAGAAATTCAAACGACGCTTTATCAGATCATGGCCAATAAGACGGTGATCGCCATTGCCCATCGCCTATCGACAATTTCACGTATGGATCGGATTGTGGTGATGGAAGACGGCCAAATTGCAGAGCAAGGCAGCCATAACAGCTTGCTTGCGCAAAACGGGCTATATCATTCGTTTTGGACCCGCCAATCCGGCGGGTTCCTTGGTGTCGACGCCGCAGAATAGCGTCCTAGCCGAGCTTGACGCCCGCCGCTGCCATCGCAGCATGATCGCTTTGCGCGCGCAACTGTTTGGCCAGCGCTTCAAGGTCGCGCGCGATGCTGTCAAAGGCTTGCACAACCGGCGCAGCCGTTGGATTGTCGCCGCGAATTGCCTTTAGCAGCGCGGTTTGTTGCCGGGCACGGTCCAGACTGGATTCAAGCTCACCGATATTGATGTCATCAACATTTGCCATTAGGAATTCCCCCTGCATCTACGAGTTCCAAACTCACACCAAATATTGGTGCTGACCTTTAGATAAGCACTAATCTTGGTGATTCAATGACGGGGCCATGACACTACTGTGACTGAAAACGCCTCCGATTTGCCGCTGCGCCTAGATGCAGCCCTGGTTGCCCGCGGGCTTTGCCCAAGCCGATCACGGGCGCAATCGCTGATAAAAGCGGGCGTCGTGCGTGTGAATGAAACGGTAGCGCGCAAGGCATCGGCCAATGTTTTGCCCGGTGATGTGATTGAACTGACCGAGGATCCGAACCCCTATGTGTCGCGCGCGGCGTTAAAGCTGGTTGCGGGGTTGGATCACTTTGCACCCGATATAAACGGGATGACGGGGCTGGACCTTGGCGCCTCCACCGGGGGATTTTGCGAGGTTCTGCTGGACCGGGGCGCGGATCGCGTTTTGGCAATAGATGTAGGTCACGGGCAGCTTTCAGCAAAGCTTTCGAATGATCCCCGCCTAACGTCTTATGAAGGGGTAAACGCGCGGGATTTAGCGGCGCTTGATCTACCGAGCTTTGCGATTATCACCGCTGATTTGTCGTTCATTTCTTTGACGCTCGCATTGCCCCCTGCCCTAAACATCGCCGCTAAGGGGTGCTGGCTGATTGCGCTGATTAAGCCGCAGTTCGAGGTTGGGCGGGCGAATATTGGCAAGGGTGGGATTGTGCGGGATGCGCGTCTGCATGCCCAAGCTTGCGAAGATATCGCCGCGTTTCTGGGAGATGCGGGCTGGGATGTGAAAGGCGTTATAGATAGCCCGATTGAGGGCAGTGATGGGAACAGAGAATTCTTGGTTGGTGCGGTGAAACGATAGGCGGAACCGTCCCAAGTTATTGCCCTTGGCCGCGCCCACTTCGCACCAGCGTAAAAATGCCAGAGGCCACAACAATCGCGG
>CAZBBZ010000300.1:0-4167 GCA_964489925.1 uncultured Rhodobacterales bacterium | reverse complement strand
TCATCCCAGAATTGCTTGTAGGCGGCTGTTTGGATTTCGTCCCCATCGACGAACAGGGAATGATGTTTTCCTTTAATTTCTTCCAAACGGTAGCCGAGTGCGTTGCAGAAATTTTCATTTGCGTCCAGAATTTCCCCGTTGGGGTCGAATTCAATGACGGCTTGGGATCGCGAAATTGCTGCGATTTGGCCCAAAGTGTCGATCGCGAGGGTGCGCGCTTCGGTCACGTCGATTGCGAATTTTACCACCGCATAAACGTCGCCGTTTTTGTCAAAAAGCGGGTTGTAAGACGCTTCGAGCCAGAGCAACTCGCCCGCTTTGTTCACCCGTTGGAATTTGCCTGCGACAAGCTTTCCTGCGCGCAAATCTTCCCAAAGTTGTTTGTAGTCAGCGGTTTCCGCAAAGCCATCGGGGGCGAACATCGAGTGGTGTTGGCCAACAATTTCGTCTTTTTCATAGCCGACGGTGGCCAGAAAATTAGCGTTGGCATCAAGGATGTGCCCTGAGGGTTCAAACCAAATCAGCGCCTGCACTTTATCCAAAGCCGCGTAGAGGTCTGTGCCATGCGAGCGTTCTGGCTGGTCGTCTTTTGGGGCGAAACTTTTGAACATGCTGGTCCTCGGCATCTTGGCTAATCAGATATGTGTCGAGGGTGTGCTTAGGCTCTATAAGTTAATTAGCGGTTCATTTGCGGGGGGGAATTGCCGATTTTTTATGCAATGTTTGACTCAGCGAACTTTCTATACCGCTTGCCTAGTTTTTCCCGGAACGAAAGGCCACAAAACGAGGGGCCTCGTTGGCGGCGGTCATTAGAGCTTTGGCTTTGTTCACGGTTTCTTGGTATTCTGCTTCGGGGTCGCTGTCCCAAACCACGCCGCCCCCGGCTTGCACATAAAGCGTTTCGTCTTTGATCACGCCGGTGCGCAGGGCGATACAGATATCCATGTCTCCGCTTGCGGAAAAATAGCCGACGCCGCCGCCGTAAACACCACGCTTTTCGGTTTCCAACTCGTCGATAACTTCCATTGCGCGCACTTTTGGGGCGCCTGAAACTGTTCCTGCGGGCAAGCCTGCCAGCAGAGCGGACAAGGCATCGTGATCGTCGCGTAGTTTGCCGTCCACGTTAGATACAATGTGCATGACGTGGCTGTAGCGTTCGATAATGAACTGTTCGTTGGGATCGATAGTGCCGATTTTGGCAACCCGGCCCACGTCGTTGCGGCCCAGATCGAGCAACATCAAATGTTCCGCGCGCTCTTTTGGATCGGCCAGCAAATCCGCTTCCAGTTCCCGGTCTTCCACCGGGGTGGCACCGCGCGGACGCGTGCCTGCGATGGGGCGGATGGTGACGGTGTCGTCGCGCACGCGCACCAGAATTTCCGGGCTTGCTCCGACAATTTGAAAGCCGCCGAAGTTGAAATAGAACATATAGGGCGAGGGATTGGTGCGGCGCAGGGCGCGATAAAGCGAAAACGGGGGCAGGGCGAAGGCTTGCGACCAACGCTGGGACGGCACCACCTGAAAGATATCGCCCGCGCGGATGTAGTCGCGTGCTTTTTGGACGATGTCGAAATATCGCTCTTTGGTGGTATTGG
Organism: uncultured Rhodobacterales bacterium; assembly: GCA_964489925.1. GTDB lineage: Bacteria > Pseudomonadota > Alphaproteobacteria > Rhodobacterales > Rhodobacteraceae > CAYLLD01. Next base: position 2,572 of record CAZBBZ010000300.1, on the reverse strand, counting down.
ATTGGGGTTCTTGTTCCACGGTTTCGTCGCTGAGTTCGCGGACATCAATTGGGGTTTCGCGATCAAGATGGGCAACAACGCTCGAGAGGCGCTCTGCGGCTTGTGCAAAGGCGGCTTGGGCGGAGTTACCAGTGCCAGCCCAAACCGGGGTCACAAAGGACAATTCGCCCTTCACCGTGTCAAACACCACCACCACCGTGGGGCGGATCATCATGGCGTCGGGCACATTCAGAGGGTCCGGGTTGACGTTTGGGAGATGCTCGACCTCGCGGATCATGTCGTAGCCCAAATAGCCAAACAGACCTGCGGCCATTGGGGGCAGCTCATCTGGCAGGTCAATTTTGCTTTCGGCAAGGACCGCACGCAGACTGGTTAGCGCATCCCGGCTGTCAGGTTCAAACCCGTCGTCGTCATAAAGTGCCGTGCGGTTGATCGCGCAGGCCTTGTCGCGGTAGCGCCAGATCAGGTCGGGCTTCATGCCGATAATCGAATAGCGGCCGCGCACATCGCCGCCTGTCACGCTTTCAAGAACAAAGGAGTTCAAACCTGCGTTGTTCAGCTTGAGCATCAGGGACACAGGTGTGTCGAGGTCGGCGACCAGCGTTGTCCAGACAACTTGATGCGCCCCCGTTGCATGGGTGGCGTCGAAGGTTTCGCGGGCGGGAAAGAACTGCATGGGGTTTCGCGTGCTAGCGTTGTGCAGGCAAAAGCTGCGTTTGGATGTTGGCAATCAGCGGGGCGTTGACGTTGACGCCTGCCTCGTCTTGGAGCGCGCCGATAAAATAGGTGACAAGATCTTGCGCGGTTGACGCGGTCATATTGTCGGTCACCGCCGTCAGGGTGGTTATGGTTTGCTCGTTGGTCAGGTCGGGCGCTGTGACGGCAGTGGTGACCCCTAGCAAGACCGAGCCTTCGTCGGGGACGGAAAAGCCTTTGCCAAGCGGGGTTTCAAACAGCGTGTTCACAAAGGTCGGCGGCGTGTCGGTGATGATATCAGAGCGCGACATGCTGGGTTCTGTGCTGATGCTAAGTGCGAGTTCTGCCGCGATATCTGCAAGCGGTTCGCCCATGTCGATGCGAGCGATCAGGCTTTCGGCCAGCACCGACATTTGGCGCGCGGTTTCTGCGGCGGTCCAACTGGCAATCACAGCTTCGCGCACCTCATCAAGCGGGCGAATGGCGGATGGCACAATTTCGTCAACCCGCAACACGGCAATGCCGTCGCTTAGATCAATCAGATCGCGTTCTTCGCCAACATCGGCGGCCGCGGCTTCTTCGAGAAAGTTGATCTCATTGGCCATTGGGTTTGTGTCCTCGTCGCCGGGCAGGGCAACGGTGGCCAGTTCCAAAATGGTTTCAGCGGCGACTTCTTCTATGGTGGCGCCGCTTGCAATCAGGTCAATCACGGCGTCGGTTTCCGCGCTGATGAGTTCAGCGGCAGCTTCAAGAGCAAGCTCTTGGCGCAATTCATCGCGCACCTCGTCAAGCGTGGTCAGGGTGGCATCCAGCACAGCATTGACCCGGTAAAGGGCGGGGCCAAAATCTGTGGGGATCGGGCCAACAACGCCAAGCGTGTCCGACCCAAACAACATGGTGGCTTCGGCGGGGCTTAGGTCTTCTTCGCGCAGTTCGCCTTGATCAATATCATCGGGGCTAAGACCGCGGTCGCTGGCCACATCGTCAAAGGCTTTGCTGCCATCTTGCATCGCGGTCAAGGCGGCGGCGGCTTCTTCGTCGGTGCTAAAGACGATGCGATCCACCAAGCGGCGGGCAGGCTGCGCGTAGGTTTGCGCCCGATCATCATAAAGCGCTTGGATGTCTTCATCCGGCACGGTGACGGTTTCGGCCAAATCCGCTTCTGTGGCGGCCGCATACGTCATTTTGCGGGTTTCAGGGATCTCATATGCGGATTGATTGACGTCATATTGCGCTTGGATAGTCGCGTCGTCCGGGGCTTCGACCGGGGTTGTCAGATGGCTTGGCAAGATGCGCAGCCAGTCGATTGCACGTTCTTCGGACAGGTAGTTGACCATTGCCTTGGGGCCACTTTCCGGCAATTTGGTCCCACCAGCCACAACCGCGCGGAAAATCTGGCGCGCGCTTTCACGGCGAACCATTTCGTCATAATCGCTTGGCTCTAGGCCTGCGTTGCTTAGGGAAAATTCGTAAGAGGTTTGTGAAAACGTACCATCTGCGCCACGAAAGGCTGGCGTGGCCATCAGGTTTTCGCGCACGGTTTCATCGCCTGCGGACACGCCTGTTTGCAAGGCTTCGTTATCAAGGGCGGCGTTGTTCAACAGGTCCGACAAGATTTGGCGATCAATGCCGAATTGGGACAGCTGTTCAACGGTGACGTTGGTGCGAAACTGTTGGGACAAACGGCGCGTTTCGTTGTTCAAGGCTTGGACGTATTCTTCGACGGTGACATCAGCGTCGCCGACACTGGCTACAGCGGTGCGTGCTTGACCGCCGCCTGATTGGTTGATGCCAAAGCCCGCAAGACCCACGATCAGCAGTAAAATGATGATCCAAACAAAGACATTAGAGCCGGATGAACGCAAAGAGTTAAGCA
>CAZBBZ010000299.1:0-4205 GCA_964489925.1 uncultured Rhodobacterales bacterium | reverse complement strand
CGATCGCCCATACCTTGGTAGCCCGCGCTTTCCATGCCTTGCTTGATGATGTGCAAGGTTTCCCAGCAGCCAAACATATGGGCGTAGGTGGACACGTCTTTGGGATCATTGATCGAGGCACCATTGGCATCAACGCCAACCTTTTCGCGGAAATGTGCATCAAAAGGTGATTGGTCCGCTTGGGCGTAGCGAGGGTTGCCTTCCCAGAAATAAGAACCTTCTAGGAATTCCAAACCGGGGCTGGCGATGTCGACCGCTTCTAGGCTGTCGATGAAGCCGAAGATTTCCGGGCCTTGGCCGCCGAAAAATTCGCCCATTTCTTTGACGAAGGTCAAAACAGCGGGGCCAACGATGACGTGGTACAGTACTTCTGTGTCCCGCGGAATTTTGGCGAAATATTTGGTGAAGGAGGTTTCTGTCGGTGGCACGGGGATCAGTTCTAGGATTTCGCCGCCCGCGGCTTTCATCGCTTCGGAAAAGTAATCGCGGTGATCGTGGCCGAAGGCGAAATCGGCGTACATCATGGTGACTTTCTTGCCCAAGTTCGCCTCGACGAACGGGGCCATGGCTTGCACCTGTGATTTTACGTCCGTGATGCCCGGCTGCATGGTGTAGCGATTCAGCATACCGCTGGCCACGTGATGGCCTTCGGAAACGACAAAATAGGGCAGCTTCAGCTCGCCCGCACGGGGTGCGGAGCCGATGACCACATGAGAAAACAGCGTGCCAAAGGCCACATCGCAATTATGCTGGGTCGCGAATTTTTCCAAGACTTCGGCACCACGTTTGGGGTCGGTGCCATCGTCTTCGGCTACGATTTCAACTGGGCGACCGTTTATGCCGCCTGCCTCGTTAATCAGGGCTGCCGCTGCGGTGGTTGTGCGATCATACCAACGGCCATAAGCCGCGCCGATGCCAGTGCGGTGGACCTGAAACCCGATCTTGATCGGCTCAGAGCTTTGCGCTTGCACATACCCCGGCATCGCGGCCATGGCGCCAGCGGCACCAGCGGTTTTAATCAGGTCGCGGCGGGTTGGTTTGATGAGTTTATCGGCTGTCATGGTGGACCCCTCTGAGAATGGCAAGACTCGTTAGGTTAAGGTTGGGCGGTGAGCTGCGGTTTGTCCAGAAAAAATGTGTAACAACTACCCAGCGGTGGGCGAGGCCAGCAGCCAAAGCCCAAACAAAGTATAGGCCACCATGAAGGCGGCGAGCGGGAGTTGGCTGATTGCGGCCCGTTGCGGTTCAATCAGGAGTTGCAGCGCGCGCTTATGGGCAAGATAGATCGAGGCCATATGCCCGACCACAATCGCACCCGCTTGCAACAGCCAGACCACGCGCACGCCCGCTAGGGTATTAAACAGGCCCGTGGTGACATTGGTTTGGTCAAAGCCCAAGATATTTGCCCCGTTTTGCAAGGGGTCAGAAAAGGCCACAGCGACGTACTGCATGTTGACGTAAATCGCCGTTAGGAAATGCGCGAAATGATAACCGGTGAAGATCGGCAATAGGATGATCGCGAAGGGCGCGAACTGAGGCCAAATCAACTTGGATTGGCCCACAAGCATCAGCCCAAGCGCGTGGCAGGCGAAAAATACGGCGCACAAAAGGGGGAGCGACAGCAAGTAGCCCCAACTGTTTTGCGCCATGACGCCAGAGCGTCCGGGAAATTCCAGCGGGTTGATATTGATTTGTGAGAGCCACCAGAAGGTTTCATTCAGGCTATCAAAGCTGCCCGTGGCCAGCGCGATGATTGCCAGCAGGCCAAGCCCAAGTGGGGCCGATTGGGTGGCGTAGGTGCGCACAGACGTGGCGAGCAGGGTGAAAAAGACCGTCAGGGGTTCCGCGCGGGTCAACCATTGGTCGCCAAAGATTAGGGCAAGCGCCATATGGGTGGCCCAATAGCTTAGCGTGACCCGGGCGAGGATTTCAGGATCGTCTGGCGCGATAAACACGAGCGAAAACAGGGCGGCAGCGATGAACTGGGGCAAGGTTAGCCAATAGCCAAGCCAGTTGGGGAGGTTAAAGTTGGTGGTGGTGCGACCGGAAAAGGAAAGCACGCCGCGCCATGGATTGATATAGCGCCATAGATCGCCGATCAGGGCTTGGATCAGCGGCATCAACATCCAGACAAACGTCCATACCGCCAGTGGCAAGAGATTGGTCAAGGGGTCGCGCGGTCCCCAAAAGCCGAGTGCGATTAGGCCAAGGACTATGGCTGTCGCAAGGGTGGAGGTTCTTGTAGTGATCTTGCTTGGTGCTTTGGCCACATATGCCTTGGGCGCGCGCGCCAGCAAATTTGCGGGAAAGAACGCAAGCGCGACAAAGGTAAGCGCGACGACGCCGGTTCCCACCATTGAAAAAACGTCTGTGGGCAGCAACAGCACCAACGCTTTTTCAGATACATGCGCCCCCGCCAGTTGGGGCGCACAGATCGCCAGCAGGCCCGCAAGCGTAAGTCTAACAATGCGATTGGTCATCGCTGAAATCGAGCCTCCTGCGTGCGGCGCGCTTGTTGGCGTCCCCTTGATGTTCACGAGTTGACCCTCTAACCGGGATGTCAGTCAAGTAAATCGACCAAGGAAAGAGACCCTTCACATGACCATCTGGCAAATTACATCGCTTTTGATTGTGCTTGCGGGCCTCTTTGGGGCGATCAACTATTTCTTTTTGCGGCTTCCAAGCGCGATTGGCATTTTGGTGGTGGCGCTGCTGGCGTCTTTTGGCCTGATTGGTTTTGACTTGCTCATGCCAGAGCTGGGCTTGGCTGACAATGTACGTACCCAGGTGGCGAGCCTAGAATTTTCGAGCGCTCTGCTTGAAGGTATGCTGGGGCTCTTGCTGTTTGCGGGCGCTTTGCATGTGAAGATCGAGCATTTGCGGGCGCAAGCGCTTACAGTGGCGCTGATGGCGACCATGGGGGTCGCGCTTTCAACCGTGATTGCTGGGGTTGGTTTTAGCTGGATCACGGGCGTGCCGATTATGGTGGCACTGGTTTGGGGCGCGCTGATTTCCCCGACTGATCCGGTGGCCGTGCTGGGCGTGTTGCGCGAGGCAAATTTGCGCAAATCGCTGGAAACGCAGATCGCGGGCGAAAGTCTTTTTAACGACGGCGTGGGCTATGTGGTGTTTCTGATCCTCGTGGCCATCGCCTTTCCCGGCGACGATCACCATGCCACGGGGTTTGCGGGCGCGGCACAGCTGTTCTTTCAAGAAGCTGTAGGTGGTGCGGTGCTTGGCGCTGTTTTGGGCTGGCTGGTGTTTCAGATTATGAAGCGGATTGATGACTATCCGCTAGAGGTTCTGTTGTCGCTGGGGCTTGCGTTTGGCGGCTATGAACTGGCGGTTTATTTGCATGTGTCGGGGCCGATCATGGCTGTGGTGGCCGGGCTGTTCATTGGCGAGGTTGGCATGAAGCACGGGATGAGTGCGGAAACCCGCGAATATTTGGATGCGTTTTGGAAGCTGGTTGATGAAATCCTAAATGCGATCCTGTTCTTGCTGATCGGGTTTGAGGTGTTCGCCATTGCCTTTGACGCGTCGTTCCTGATGACCGGCGTGTTTTCCATCGCGCTGGCGCTGCTTGCTCGACTTACCGCGGTTGCGGTTCCGATCTTCCTACTAAAGCCCTTTAAGACCCATCAAAGCGATGTGATCCCGATTATGGCTTGGGGCGGGATTAAGGGCGGCATTTCCGTCGCGCTGGCGCTGAGCTTGCCTGATAGCGAGTGGAAGCCGCTGATCTTGACGGCGACTTATGTGGTCGTGGTCTTTTCGATTATCGTGCAAGGGCTGACGATTGCGCCGCTTGCACGGCGTCTGGGGCGTGAGCCTGATCTGCCGCTAGAGTAAGGGGCTCTTGCGACTGTTTTAACCGTTAAAAGGCTACCCTTGGCCAAGTCGCGCAAGGACTTCGCGGGTCACGGCTTTGGTTCCCATATCGCCGCCAAATTCCATTGGTCGTAGGGCGTTGGCTTCAAACCCGGATTGCACGGCGTCGTCGATCAAAACCCCAGCGGCTTCGAATTTGGCATTACCAGAGCGTTCGGCGAGATAATCCAGCATCAAGGCTCCAGACAAGATTGCCGCCAAAGGGTTTGCTTTGTCTTGGCCCATAATATCGGGCGCGCTGCCGTGGGCGGGTTGGAATAGTCCAATTTCGTCGCCAATTTCAGCGCAAGCGGCCATGCCCATTCCGCCCACAA
>CAZBBZ010000298.1:0-4214 GCA_964489925.1 uncultured Rhodobacterales bacterium | reverse complement strand
GTTGCCTATGAAATGGTAAATTTGTTGCAAAATTTGTCCTAGACAAGTATCAAAATGGGGAATGTATCGGTGAAAGATTCGATTTGACTCTTTTTGTCGATTTTCGGGGGTGTGTTTAATGCGTATGCAAAATATTTCCGGCGCCGATAACGGCGTTCGGGGTGAACCAAATTTTGAAGATGCGAGCAGCGACGACGATCGTTCCTCTTTGGGCATCTATATGGTTGCAAAACAAATCTTTGACCGACTGGTTGCGCTCGCCGTATTGCCCGTTGTTGCGGGCGTGGCGCTTTTCCTTTTGATATTGAACCCGTTCTTTAACCGTGGCCCGCTGTTTTTCTTCCAATCCCGTGCAGGAATGAACGGCGAGCCTTTCTCGATGGTAAAATTCCGCTCGATGGTGCCTTCGGATGTTGAAGCACGCGATCCGAATGCTGACCTAGAAGAAGACCGCATTACGCCACTAGGTCGTTACCTGCGCCACAGTCGGATTGATGAGTTGCCAAACTTCTGGAACGTGTTGGTCGGCGAGATGAGCATGATCGGCCCGCGTCCTGATGCAGTGAACCATGCTGAGTATTTCTCGAAGACCATCCCAGGATACGTAGACCGGTTGGAAGTGCGGCCCGGCATTACAGGTTTGGCACAGGTTTCGATGGGTTACGCCGAAGGTGAAGAAGACACAGTTAAGAAAACTCTGTTTGATCAGGCGTATATCCGCAAAGTGTCTTTGCGTACTGATATTTACATTATGTTTCGCACGCTGGTGGTTATGGCAACGGGTTTTGGCTCCAAATAAGTTGGTTCTGTCCTCAGGGACATTGTGTTGTAGTATGTACCTGCCCTTTAGGGCGTCGCGTTAAAGTTTAGGTGGTTTCATGGTCGCTCAAGTTGACAGCAAGTTCATAAAATCCCGTCCTTTCAAATTATATACACGACTCGTCAGCTATTTGATGTTCGAAGGACGGCCGCTGACGACGCGCGGTCGATGGATCAATCCCCTCGTGTTTGGATGGTTCCGCGTTTTGCGCGCTCTGCCAAAGCTGGCGCGGGTTGAAAAGCCTATTTTCATTTTGGGCGTTGGACGCAGCGGCACAACGATTTTGGGAAAAATCCTTGGACTACACAAAGATGCTGGCTATCTGAACGAGCCAAAAGCGATTTGGCAGTCTGCATTGGGCGATGATGACGTTATCGGCAGCTACAGCGAACATGACGGCCGCTTTCGTATGGACGAGAGCGACGTCACGCCAGAAAAGACCAAGCGAGTACACAAACTTTACGCAGGTTACCTAAGATTTAGTGTTTCGCGTCGTGTGGTCGATAAATATCCTGAAATGGTCTTTCGTCGCGGTCTGATTGACGGGATTTTCCCAGATTGTCGCAAATTGTTCTTGGTGCGTAGCGGGATTGATACTTGCCAGTCGATTGAACATTGGTCTGAACGGCTTGCCACTTCAACCGATGATGAAACCCAAGATTGGTGGGGCCGCGACAACCGCAAGTGGCGTTTGCTACTCGATCAAGTGGTTGACCACGATCCAAAGCTTGCCGCACTTCGCCCGACGATTGATGGTTTGACCGGCCACGTTGATATGGCCGCCCTAGAATGGGTCGCAACCATGCGTGAAGGTCTGCGGGTTATGGAAGCCGATCCGAAATCCATGATGCTGGTGCATTATGAAGACTTGGTTGATGACCCTGAAGCGATGTTGCGACGGATCTTTAATTTTTCGGATCTACCGTTTGATCAGAAGGTCGTCGATTACGCGAAAGAAGAATTAAGCCCACCGCGTTCGAAGCCGCCTTTGCAGATTGACCCAATTTTGCAGCCTATCTTTGACGACACAATGCGTCGTTTGGGTTATGACGGGCTGAACGATCAGGCCGAGGCCACCGCCGCGCAGTAGCGGGTTAAATCGATACGCCCTCGCAGGTCCAAATGCCGGCATCCAATCGGGTAAGTTGGTAAGTCCCGTTTGCAGTCAATGAAACTGTGGTGCTTCCCGATGACGCCGTATGCTGTGTTCCCGCATGATAAAGAGCAGTTCCATTCGGCACGACAAGCGAAATTGTTCCACCTGTTTTGCGCAAAGTTGTCGGCCATCCAACCGGTGGGCGGTTGCCAAGTGTTACCGTGCGGGCAGCCGCGACCGTGCAACTCACCGGCGCATATTTTTGCTGCGTGAAATCAAGATCGCCGCCCAGAACAATGCCTTCGCCGTAAACACCGGAGTTCTGGATACGACACAACCAGCGGCCGTCCCCTGCGTTGGCCGGTGCTCCATAGCCTGTTGACGGGACGATACGTCGTACAAAGTTATTGGCAGGGAAGTCAGAATGCTGGTGCTCTGCCTTGCCCTTGAACCCGTCGATCAGCACATCCGGGATACCATTCGCATCCGCAAGACCCACAAGGATACCGTTGTTGAAATTGGCGAAACAGTCTTTCAGGATCACCTCGCCTGCCTGACTGCCGCCATAAGCAAGCACGCCGAGCGTGAAAATATACGACAGGTTATGACCATCCAGTAAGAACTGTTTGAACTGCCCGTCCGCGTCATTTGCAGCACCCGCCACGAAAGACGCATCGCGCATCCGTTGCCCATTGGCGCGGGTGATATTGTTGGACTGCCCACCTTTGATCACCACATTGCCAGCGCCTTGATTGGCAATCACGTGGGCAAGCGAGTTGTATTCAAAATGCGGATCTTCGAGCACCATTTGCACGAACCCGGCCTGCACCAGCGCGCCGATTTCGTTATACGACAACTGCGTGCCGCGCATCATCCAGTTTTCAATTTTATAGGCCGCCCAAGGCGTGGGCGAACCTGCCGCATATGTTGCGCGGTCCACCCCAAGCTTCAGCGCAATGCCGTGACCATGTAGGTTCCAACCGTCGGGCACGCCGCCCGAACCTTTGCCCGTGCCGTTCATTTCAAAACCGTGAGTGTTGAACAGCTGGTCACTGTTTAGCGCGTTGTTGCTATAGCGTTCGCGATAATCAGAACGGCCCACGATGTCTGCATGATGGCTGTGGGATGTGAACATGGCGCCGGTTCGAACAACAGCGGCTCCAGTAGCTGTGCTTTGGTTTTCGAGATAAACGCGGCGAAGCCCACCGCCATTTTCAAAGCCGTTTTCAGCGTCCAAAAGCACGTCATCATTGTTCCCGATGATCGCAAGATCCTCGAGCACAAGGGTCCGCGCGCCATTGGTGTCAACTTTGGCCCCATTGCTAAGACGCAAAATTGTCCCCATCGCCGTCCCACCGTATTGGGAGGCAAAGTTATGCAGCTTTCCAGCACCTTTAAGGGCAAAGCCTTGGGTCGGGCCAACGGTCCCTGACCCGTTCCATGTCGCCAAACCACCACCAAGCGTATAATTACCAGCAGGCAGGACCAGCCGAGCGCCTTCGCTTTGGGCGCCCAAAATGGCAGCGTTCAAATTTGCGGACGACATATCGGCGGGTTTTACAAAATGGCCCGCCGCATAAAGCTCGTCGAAATTCGACTGAATTTTTAGGCCACCGTCGCGTAGCGCGTCGCCAGTTCCATCATTGGCATTGTTACCAAAATTAAGCGTCTGCTTTGCCATCAATCAAAATCCAATTTGGTCAACGTAACGTCGAAACGAAGGGAGGTTGCGCTCCAGTCTACGGGCGCAACCATATTTACATCGCAAGGGTATGTGGGGCTTTCCAGCTCTCCATCCCAAAGCGTGAAGGTGAATGAGCCAGCCGCAGTTCGTGCACCAGTAGACGGGTGAACACCACTATTGCCTAAGTCATCAAAAATAACGGTGCCGTCCTGTTCGACCCGCGCAGAACCCGTATTCAATGTTACAACTTGGGGCCAAGTCGTAACGACCACACCATTCAAGCGACGCACTTGGATTACGTCGTTTTCGGGATCGATAGCGTCCCCAAGTAGGTCACGCAAATTTCGTTCGGCAAACTGGGCCACGGCAACTGTTTCCATTCGCATTCACACGATGCGTAAAGTCTGAGGCGAGTTAATTTAGGAATTATTCGCCCACCGCGCGGTGCGGTGCAACCTAAACGGCGTTGGCGTAAGTTTACCAAAACAAATATGGCTTTTTGCAGTCAATGACGGTCAGGCTTAATAGGTGTATTACGACCAAGGCCCGCTGGTTTAGCCCTATTCCACGTAGTATTCGCGGTGCTTGCCGCGGTAATACTCTTGCCCCTCATA
>CAZBBZ010000297.1:0-4218 GCA_964489925.1 uncultured Rhodobacterales bacterium | reverse complement strand
GGCACGCGGGCGCGCAAATCCTCCACGGGCTATGATCTGACCAAGATGTTTGTGGGCTCGGAAGGCACGCTGGGCGTTATCACTGAAATCACCTTGCGCTTGCAGGGTCAGCCCGAAGCGGTGTCAGCGGCCACGTGCACCTTTGAAAATTTTGAAGCGGCGGTGAACACTGTGATTACCACCATCCAAATGGGCATCCCTATGGCGCGCATTGAATTTGTCGATGAAATGATGGCCCGCGGGTTCAATATTTTGGACAAAACCGCAAACCTTGATGAAGCGCCCATTCTGTTTGTCGAATTCCACGGCTCTGAAAGTGGCGTGAAAGAACAAGCGGAAACCTTTGGCGAAATTGTTGCAGACGCAGGCGGCGCATCGTTCAAATGGACGGATAAGGCGGAAGAACGCACGGCACTTTGGAAGCTGCGCCACGATGCCTATTATGCGCAAAAAGCGCATCGGCCCGAAGATCAGATACAAGCCACGGACGTTTGTGTTCCCATTTCGCGTCTAGCAGAAGCGGTCGCCGAGGCGCGCATCATGGCCGAAGATTACGGGTTAACCGTGTCGATGGTGGGCCATGTAGGGGACGGCAATTTCCACTGCGGTATTGCCATTGGCAATGATGACGAACGTGCCCTTGCCGGGAAATATACCCATGAATTGGCGAAAATGGCCCTACGTTTGGACGGCACTGTTTCGGGCGAGCATGGGGTTGGCCTGGGCAAGATGAAATACATGGCCGAAGAACACGGCGAGGCGCTGTCGGTGATGCGCGACATCAAACGCGCGCTGGACCCGGATAATATTATGAACCCGGGCAAAATGATCCCGATGAATTGAGGCGTTTTGCTTCAAGGCGTTTTCGCGCGCAGATGCGCGCCAAAACACGATTATGATTTGCACCTACGCGGTGCAGTGCGGTCCCTTGCCGGGACAGGCAGGTATTTTTTGGCAAGAGGAAGAATTAGATCAGGCCGATGCGTTTGCGGATGGTGTCGTCGCGCAGGCTGACCTCTTGGCCTGCGAATTCCGCGCCGTTTGGTCCCGCAAGCCAAGTGATGGCGCGGCCGACCCATTCGGGGGGGATGTGATCTTCCCATGCAAGCTCGCTGACTTTGTTGATGCCGCTGGCCTTTATTTCGCGTTGCATTTGTGTAGCGACGGTTCCTGGTGAGAGGTTGATTGAGGTGACGCCGTTTTGATGCGCCTCTGTGTGGATGGCGCGGCAGAAGTTGAGCACGGCGGCTTTGGAGGTGGCGTAGTGGCTCCACCCTTCGAGCGCGCCGTGGGCCGCACCTGATCCGATGGTGATGATGGTGCCGGAGTTGCGCGCGGTCATGCTAGGCAGGATAGCGTGGGTGGCATAATAGACGCCTTTAACGTTGATATCGATGACCCGGTCCCAGTCGGCGGGGTCGCTGTTGATGATGGTTGAGATCGGCTCGATGATGCCCGCGTTGTTGAGTAAGATATCGATGGGGCCAAAGTGGGCTTTTGCTTGTTCGACGGCTTTTGCCGTGTCCTGATAGTTTGAAACATCAAGCGGGATCGCAAGCGCGTTGTCACCGATGTCTTTGGCGAGCGCGGTGATAGCATCGCTTGAGCGCGCGGTGAGGATGACCTTTGCCCCCGCTTGGGCGAGGTCGCGGGCGGCGGCTTCGCCAATGCCGCGGGAAGCGCCAGTGATAAAAGCGGTCTTACCGTTTAGAGATGTCAAATTTCATACCTTTGGTGCGTTTCTTGTTTGGACGATGCATTTGAATGTTCATCTGAGCATAAAAACCCCTGCCACCTCGTTCAAAAACCCGTTAGAGATGCTTATATAACCCCAAAGCACGGTTGACGAGGGAGACACGAGGGCCATGGCCACATTTGAGACGGCGATCAACAAAGCCGAAGCAGAAATTAAAGACGCGCAATCCAAGATCGAGGCTTTGACCAGCCGGATCGAGGTGGCGGCGACGAAATTGGAGGTTGGCGAAGATATCAGCGTGGATATCGAAAATGCCAATCTGGACGACGTTCATGCCCATGCGGATATGATGAACGGCAACATCGCGGACCTGATTATGGGGCTGGATGATGTGACGGCTGGGTTTAGCCAAGAATTTGACGCCATGCGGTCCAAAACCATGATGGAGACCATCATTGGCTTTTTCTCAAAGGCCAAGGCGCAGTCCATGCGTGAGGAACGGGTGCGGGCGGCTTCGATCGACGACAAGCTGCAGGACTTGATTGCAAAGTCTGACACGATTGTGGCGATGCTATCGGGCCAGTTGGACACGTTGAACCATCACAAAGACCGGGTGGAAAAGAACCTGACCGAAACCTTGGATGACCGGGAAGCCACTGTGAGCGAGCTTGAACGCTTGAAGGCTGAAATCCTTGCGATGGACCCGAAGATCATCGAACTTGAGGGCAAGATTTCTGCGGAAACGGATGCGGCCTTGCGCACGAAATTGGAATCCGAACTGGCGGCCACGAATAACGCCTACAACGAAATGGTGCAGCAAGAGCAAGTGAAGCTCGCGCGGTCTCAGACGCTAGAGCGGTATATCGAAAAGGGGAAAACCTGGATCGACAGTTTGCAAAACCAAGCCGCCACGCAAGCGGTGCTGATTAACAAGCTGGAAACTGACACCAAACAGCGGGTTGTTCTTTATGATGCCCTGACCAAATCGTTGAAAACCGCGCAACAGCAAGACGTGGCGCACCGGATCAACGAGATTGGCGTGAAAACCGACCAAGAGGCGCAGGCGTCTATGGCGGCGATTGGGGCGGCGACGAACCGTCAGATGGCCGATATGATGGACAAGCACGAGGATCACATGGTGTTCGCGCGCAAGGTTTTGGAAGAAAAAGCCAAGGCGGACGAGCGGTTTGCGCGGCGGTTCCAAAAGATCGTCGAGCAGCATGATAAGAACTTGTATGGGGCGAATAGCTAAAAGCTAATCGCCAAAAATACGCGCTCGCCAGCTTTATAGCGGGGCGGGCGCGCACGGCCTTTTGATGCGGCCACGCCAACTTAACGTGAGTTAACGCCACAAATGCCAAAATCTGACCTCGACCAAGACCACGCTGCTTTGCCCGATTGGGCGGCTGTGCGCCGTTATTTTGCGAAGTTCGAGCGCATTATTGGCCATGCTAAGGATGTGGCGGGCACGGTGCCGCGGCGCGGTAAGCTGGCGGGGGCGGAGCTTGCGATTATCGAGGATTATCTAAACCGTCTGTCCCAGACGTTTTTAGCGCTTTCCTATAAGCATATGTTTGCGGGCCGCGAAACTGGTTCGCGGCTGGACCCGATGGAAATTGATCGGCGCGAAAGCGGGTTTCCGGTTTATGCCGAGTTGTTGCAGATGGCCAATGACGCGCTTCAGGCTGAAAAGCGCTTGCGCGGCATGGCGGATGCCGAGGAGTTAAAGGCCAGCATGGTGCGGCATATTTTGGGCGAAGGGGAAACGCCGAAAAAACTGCATTACGCCATGAGCCAGCGGCTTTATTATGAATGGCTGTCGGCGGGGAAATTGTTCCTGCCGCAAAACGATCCGGAAGCGGTGCTGTTGTCGGATATGACCGGGCGCAACCGTCTGCGCTATCTGATCCACTGGGCGACTTATGACAGCCAGATGAACATCCCGTCGATTTATCTGGCGATTGTTGAGGATAGTGGGCGCACGCCGCTGCTAAAAGATCAGCGTCGCTGGCCTGCCTTGCAAGCGCATCTGATGGCGCAATCGGTGGGCTCGCTGAAAATGGTGACGATCGGGCATGGGTTGGACGCAGATTTTGACGACCTGCACCCGAAATTCGTGCGCCGGATGCATGTGGGGCCGATGTATAGCCATACGTTTACCACGCAAAATGGCCCGCTGCGCGATGTGCTGGCGGAGGCGTCTGGCTCTCCGGGGTTGGATTGGGCGCTGACTTGGACGACCGAGACTTTGATTTCGGGCAAAACGCGGACGGAAAAATCGGGCTGGTTTGGCACGGTGGAGCGCGAGGTCTTTAAGTTGGATAAAGACGTGTTGGAAGACGAAGGACCGGGGGCCACCGCCGTTGAACATTCGCTGATTTTGCCAGAGCGCGCTTATCAGGTGTTGCGGCATCGTGATCCTCGCGGATTGCGTGGGGTGAAGCGGTATGTGGTTGGCGAAAACGGGCGCGTGTTGGCGGGGGTTTAAGAGGTTTGATTTGAGCGGGCTGGTTGCGCTGCGC
>CAZBBZ010000296.1:0-4222 GCA_964489925.1 uncultured Rhodobacterales bacterium | reverse complement strand
TCGCACATCAGAAATCAAAATGGGGGCTAATCTGCCAGCAACGGCAACCCAAGCAGGCTCGTCAGGTGATCCTTATCAGATTGATGTGGAATACTTTGACAATCTAGGTGCGCCTCAACAGTTGACTGCAATTTTTACACCAACAGTGCCAGCAACCGGGTCATCCAATGAGTGGAACCTCATCTTGAATGACAGCGACAGCGCCGGGGCTACTGTGGGCGAGTTTACAATTCAGTTTGATGATGCCGCTGGTACAGGGGGATCGATCCTGTCGGTGACGCCGATATCTGGGGGCGCCTATGATCCAGTGCTTGGGATCGTTGATATTGCCGTCAATTCCGGCCCGTTGAACCTAGAGTTGGGAACCATCGGTGGCTCTGAACTTTTGACGCAGCTTTCTGGCTCATTTTCGCCAACCGGAGTGTCGCGCGATGGCTTTAGCACCGGGTCCTTGACGGGCGTGGAAATTGACGAAGATGGGATGCTTTGGGCGCAATACGACAGCGGCTATACGCGCGTGATCTATCAAATTCCGCTTGCTGCGGTTGCCAATCCAAACGGGTTAAGTGTGCTTGATAACCAGTCGTTCGCCGTATCGCCCGATAGTGGCCCGTTTTATCTTTGGGATGCAGGTGATGGTCCAACGGGCAGCACAAATGGCTATGCCCGCGAAGAATCCACCACCGATATTGCCGGTGAGTTGACACAGCTTATCCAAACGCAACGGGCCTATTCATCCAACGCCAAGGTTATTCAGACCGTGGATGAGATGTTGCAAGAAACCACGAATATCAAGCGTTAACGGCGTGATCCGCGCGTTCGGGTAGCGCGCGGATCAACCGATTTGAAATCCAAGACTATGACGGAGCGGGGTCAATGTCGTTTACAACAGCTTTTTCGAACTCGGTATCGGGGCTTCGGGCCTCGTCCAAGATGGCAGAAACTCTGTCATCCAATATCGCGAACTCTCTGACCGAAGGCTATGCGCGGCGCGAAGTGAACTTGGTTGCCGCCCAACTCGACGGGTCTGGCCGCGGGGTCACGGTCAAGGGTGTGACGGTCATTGAAGATAAGTTGGCGACGATGGCGCGGCGCGATATGGGCGCGCGCGCAGCCGCTGATAATGTCGCGATGGAAGCCGCGAGCCACGTCAACAATGCGCTGGGGGACGTACATTCCCCGCTCGCGCTGGCGCGTATGATGGGGGATTTGGAAGCAAGTTTCGTGTCTGCATCCAACGCGCCAGAAAACTTAAACTTCTTGCGCGATATTGCGCAAAAATCATCCGTCATCTCGGATCGTTTCAACACGATCAGTCGAGAATTTATGCAGCTTCGCCAGGATGCGGATACGCAAATCGGCTTGGTCGTTGAAAAGCTGAACCGCAATCTGGCCGAGGTGGAACGCCTGAACCACGAGGTTGTGAAAAACTATAGTAACAACGCAGATGTCAGCGGGTTCAAAGCCGAGCGTCAGCGCTTGATTGACGAAATTTCCGAAATTGTCCCGGTAAATGTGATCAACAAAGATCGCGGTCGGGTGGCGCTGTTTACCCAAGAAGGTGGCACGCTTCTCGATTATTACCGCTCCGAATTTTCTTTTACCCAGTCCCCATTGATTACGCCGGGCATGAGCTTTGCGGCGGGAGACTTATCGGGCCTTATGGTCAATGGTGATCCGGTTGATGTGATGAACAGCAACGGGGTGTGGGCGGGGGGAACGCTAGAAGCGCACTTCAAGGTGCGCGACGAAACGATCCCGAATGTGAACGGCCAGCTTGATGGGTTGGCCCGCGATTTGATCGAACGCTTTCAAGACCCGGCAACGGACCCCACGCTTGGGGCAACGGATGCTGGCATATTCAGCGACAATGGCGCTTGGTTTGATGTGGCCAATGAGGTTGGACTTGCCGGACGGCTTTCTTTGAACACGCTTGTCGGGGCGAATTCTGCGGACCTTTGGCGTCTGCAAAGCGGGTTGAACGCGGCCGTACCTCTGAACGCGGGGGATGCGTCGATTTTATCAAACTATGCACGCGTGATCCAAGAGGCGCGGGTCGGAAATGCCGGACTTGGTACGTCGATTGCGCTCGGTGCAGCCGGGTTTGCTGGCAAGATCGCAGCGGACGCTGGCACCGATTGGGGCGCTGCCGAGACCCGTGCAAGTTACAGTGCCACGCAAGCGCAAGTGTTAAAGGAAAAAGAAAGCAATACCGTTGGTGTGGACAGCGATATTCAGCTTCAGATGTTGATGGAAGTTGAAAATGCTTATGCGGCAAATGCACGTGTTATCAGTGTCTTAGATCAGATGCTTGCAAGATTGATGGAGATTTAAGATGGCTGTTCAAACCGGGGTCAGTGATTTTTATCGCAGCTCGTTTTTTCGTCGCAATGTAACGCAAACCAAAACCGCGCTGACTGACGCCACGCGTGAATTGGCCAGCGAATATAAATCCGCCAAAAAGATTGCTCACAGCGGCAATGTCGCCAAAGTGTTTCGCATTGATAAAGAACTTTCGATGCTGGAAAGCTATGGCGCTGTGGTCAAGACGGAAACGACCCGGTTAGACGCTGCGAGTGAAGCGCTTGCGCATATTTCCAGCTTAACTGAATCTGTCAGCACAGAGGTGGTTGCATACGCGCAAGGTGGGTCGCAACAAGCCATGACCATTGCCGCAGATGGCGCTTATAGTGCGTTGCAAACGGTGATGGCGACGCTGAATTTATCGGTTGGCGGGGCGACGTTGTTTGCCGGGGATGCCACCGATACCTCCCCCCTTGCTGGGTTTCCCACGCTCATGGCGGATGTCACGGCTTTGGTCACAGGCGCGCCCGATGCGGCAACGGCGCTGGCGAATGTGGATGCGTATTTTTATAACGCCGGTGGCGGCTTTGAAACCAACATCTATCAAGGCTCAGACGTTGATAAATTGCCGGTCGGCGTGTCCCAAACAATGATGGTTGATGCGAATTTGCGCGCAGATGATCCGGTTATTCGTGACACTTTGCGCAACTTGGCGGTGATGGCGACGGTCGGGCAGGGTGCTTTTGCAGCCCAACCCCTTGAACAACGTGCGCTTTTGAATGATGCGAGCATTTCGGGCATTGCCAATGTGACCGATCTAACCCGGCAACAAGAACGCTTGGGACATTCCCAAGAACAGCTTGGTTTGGTCGAGGCACGCAACGAATCCGAGCGGTTCCAGCTCATGACCCATCGCAACGACCTAGCTCTTGCCGATCCGTTTGAAACGGCCACGCGGTTGCAAAGTCTCGAAGGGCAACTTGAATCGATCTTCATCGTAACCGCGCGTTTGTCGGGGCTAAAATTGGTAAACTTCATCCGCTGACGCGCGACTTGGCGGAAAATTAACCATCTTGGTCTAAGGCAAGGCTGGAAACAAAGTCGGTCAGGATGTCGCTTTGCGCTACATGCGAAGAAGTCTCACAAGTTTGCTCTGCCTTTTAGCCCTTTGTCTTGGACTTGCGGACAACGCATCTGCGGCATCCGCGCGTATCAAGGATTTGGTCGATGTGGATGGGGTCCGGGGTAACGACCTTGTCGGCTACGGGCTTGTGGTCGGTCTTAACGGATCTGGCGACGGTCTGCGCAACTCACCCTTTACCGAAGAAGCGCTGTCCAGTTTGCTTGAACGCCTTGGTATCAACGTGGCGGGCGAACAGTTCCGCCCCAAAAACGTTGCGGCCGTGCTGGTCACAGCAACTTTGCCGCCTTTTGCGCGTATGGGCAGCCAGATTGATATTTCAGTCTCTGCCATTGGCGATGCGAAAAGTCTGCGCGGGGGCACGCTGATTATGACGCCCTTGAATGCGGCGGATGGGCAAATTTACGCGGTGGCGCAAGGGGCGATTATCGCGGGTGGGGTTACGGCGGGGGGCGAAGCTGAAACTGTGACCCAAGGTGTGCCAACAGCCGGGGTGATCCCGTCTGGTGCACGGGTGGAACGGGAAATCGATTTTGCGCTGAATAAGATGAAAAACTTGCGTCTTGCACTGCGCGACCCAGATTTCACCACCGCCTTGCGTATTGAGGAAATCATCAACCAAAATATGGGGGATGGCGTGGCTGTGATGAACGATGGGGGTACGGTGAGCATTGATTTAACACGCAACCCCGAACGCAGCATCGCTATGCTGATTTCGCGCCTAGAAAACCTAGAAGTGAACCCAGCGCAAAAGGCGCGGGTCATCGTCGATCAGCG
>CAZBBZ010000295.1:0-4245 GCA_964489925.1 uncultured Rhodobacterales bacterium | reverse complement strand
ACCAGCTCTGAGAAAAGCCCAATTAGTCATTCCCCGCGCCGCCTTCGACGGTATTGTTACCGGTTGCCGAAACCGTCAATAAAACGTCGTTGCCAGCATCCCCTTGCAGCAGACTTGAACTTGTGTCCAAAGGCCCACCGCCAATAATCAAGTCGTCATTATCGCCCCCGCTCAAGGTGTCATTGCCCGCGCCCCCAAAGATCGTGTCGTTGCCGTCGTTGCCCAGAATGACATTATCGCCCCCATCACCCAAGAGACTGTCCAACCCGTTCGAACCCTTGATATTCTCAAAGTTGGCAACCGTGCCGTAGGTCGTGAATGTCCCGGTTCCGTTGTCACGCCCAACTACCCCGCCCGTCAAATCAATGATGAAAACGTCGTCTGAAAACGTTCCAGTGCCTTGGGAAAAATCTTCTATTTGGAACGTATCGGTATCTGCGCCTCCGTCAAAACTATTGCCCGTCGAGATGCTGCCCGAAAAGCCAAGCGCCAATTTGCGAAACCCGATTTCATCATCGCCCGAATCGCCATTAACAACATGGTTGCTGCCAAACCGGGTGACGATCACATCATTGCCAGAGCCCCCTGATATATCGCTTGCCCCCGCACCCGATGATGCGTTGTTGCCCACAATGGTATCGTTGCCGCTGCCGCCAAGGATCGTGTCTGAACCGACGCCGCCATCCAAGTAGTCGTTATTGGCGCCACCGTTCAGGCTATCGTTGTCGTCCCCTCCAAAGAGCGAATCCTGACCATTGCTGCCAAACAGCGTGTCATTGCCATCACTGCCCGAAATCTCATCATTGTCATTGCCGCCTTGAAGGTTGTCGTCGCCTTTGCCTCCGTCAAGGGTATCATTGCCTTGACCGCCAACCACGACGTCATCGCCTTCTTCAGATGTAATTTTATTGTTGCCATCGTTCCCGTAGATGTTGGTGCCCAACGACCCCCCGGAAATATCCACATCAGCGTCACCGTTAACGATGATGTCGGTGATCGAATTGTCGAGAATTAGATTGATGTTAATCGTAGGATTTGAAACTTCGATCTTCAGACTGTTGACCGTTACCGTAGCAGTTTCCGGGCCTAAGTACGAAACTTCGACAATGATCGAATCTCCGGGTGATGCGACATTGATCGCGTCTTGAATTGTGGATTTGTCGCTTGGAACAAGTATAGTAGCCATTAGGAATCCCCTTAAAAATGCTATTTTTTGGATTTACAAAACAACACGCTCGAGACCTGTCTTTGTGTGCAAGACAGACGACGCAAAGGTACCAACAATGTCAGGGGACGTTCCGCCCTAACGCGATCAAGTTAATCGGTTGGGCGGGTATTTCTTCACCAAAACGAGTGAATTTTGGGTTTTTGTTTTCGCTTTGGGGTTGAGTATCGCATCAATATTGCCGTGGTTTTTTCTTTTGGCAAGAGTTTTTGCGGATACGCTAGAGAGGTTTGCGTGGCTCAGGTGGTTCGTTAGGGTCTACCGGAATGCGCATTGCTGATGTGCCCCTGATATCGGAACTGTTTGCTCTAAGATGGCAGATAACCTGTTGGCTTAGGTGAATTTGCGAAACAGTTTTGTCTGATCAAACATGTTTTCCAATTCTTCCATCCGGTCCTTGGTGTCGCCCCATGTCAGGTTCTGCACAGTTGAAATCATCGTTTCCAGCAACAGCATTGGCGCAATCACAGAATCCCAAGCCGAGGGCACCACGATCCGATTGCTAAAGGTTACATCGGCTAGTTGATGTACCGGAGAACGCCATTGGTCCGTAAATAAAATCAGCCTTGCTCCTTTACGATGGGCAATTTCTGCGAGCTTTAGCGTGTTGTTCTCGTAGCGACGCATATCAAAAACTACAAAAACATCCCCCTCGTTCACATCCAGCAGGTAATGCGGCCACGCATTAGAGGTGGACTGGATATGGGTGATCTGTGGCCGGATCACTTGCATATGCATGAATAGATATTCCGCCAAAGTATGGGTGACGCGCCCCCCAACGATATAAAGATGATGGGCATTGTCAGCGCATAAGGCGCAAGCTTTGTCGAATTCGGTCGGCTCAATTTGTCCCAGCGTGTGCCGGATATTCTCGGTCACCGCATCCGTGAAGCGGTTTAGCAAATGCTCAGACGGGGCGCGTTCTGCCCAAGTGTCGTGTTTGGCAATTGGGTTTTGCACCTTGGCCTTTAGTTCTTCGCGTAAAACCGTCTGAAACTCTGGATAGCCACTAAAGCCAAGTTTTTGCACCATACGCGCCACTGTGGGCACGGAAACTTCGGCCCCTTTGGCAAGCGCGCTCAGCGGGCCAAGTCCAGAAGCCGGATAGTTTTCCAGAATCGAATGAGCCAATTGACGTTCCGCACGGGTCAACTCATCCAGCTTTTGTTGGATGCGATCCGCGATCGTAAGGGTGTCTTGGGGCATGGCATTCATTCTTTCTGATTAAAAATATATCAATTCACCAGCGAGTGTTAAATTATTATCACAAACATATTGACAGTCAAAGAATTTACCAAGACGCTGTGTTGAACAAGGAGGAGCCATGCCACCAAGCAATGATCACACCAAGGATGCATCTGGGTTCACCATCAACCCTGATGGGACGTCTTGTGTGGTTTTGGTTTGCGAACATGCGTCACATTATATTCCGTCTTCATTTAACGATTTGGGATTGTCTAAATCCGACCGGGTCAGCCACGCGGCTTGGGACCCTGGTGCGCTGGAGGTGGCCTTGGGCTTGTCGACGCGATTGGATGCCACATTGGTGGCCGGGCAAGTCTCGCGGCTTGTCTATGATTGCAATCGCCCACCCGATGCCAAAGATGCAATGCCCGCCGTAAGCGAAATTATCGAGGTTCCCGGTAATCGAGGGTTAACTGCCGCGGATCACGCCGCGCGCGCAGAAACCTACTACCGCCCGTTTCACCAGGCGTTAAAACATGCGATTTCGCGCAAGACCAACCCAGTGATCGTGACCATCCACAGCTTTACACCGATTTATCACGGCGAAAGCCGCGCGGTTGAAATTGGTGTGTTGCACGATGCAGATACCCGGCTTGCGGATGCGATGATCGACTGTGCACCAACCCAGACCAGCCATAAGGTAGAACGCAACGCGCCCTATGGCCCCGGCGACGGCGTGACCCACACGCTTAAAGAGCATGGGGTAACCAACGGACATTATAATGTAATGTTGGAGTACAGAAGTGATTTGATCGCCAGCACCCAAGCCCAAGACCGGATCGCCACCATGACGTCGGCGTGGTTGACGGCGGCATTGGCAGCAATACCTACCTCAAAGGTCGCGTCGTGCTAGGCCTGTTGCAAGGATATGTCCGCGTGATTGACGCGATCAATTATCGCATCGGGCGTGTGATGATGTACGGCATCTTTGTGCTGATGGGGATCTTGCTGTGGTCCTCGATCAGTAAGACGTTTTTTGTCCCCGCTTTATGGACGCTGGAAATGGCGCAATTTGCCATGGTCGCCTATTATATTCTTGGCGGGCCTTATTCGATCCAGCTTGGCTCTAACGTGCGGATGGATCTGCTCTATGGCGAATGGTCGCCGCGCAAAAAGGCGTGGTTTGATGCGATCACGGTTTTGTTCCTGATCTTCTATCTTTGCGTGCTGCTTTATGGGGCGGTCAGCTCTACCGCTTATTCTCTGGGCTACTGGGGGTCTGCGCCTTTTTCATTTTTTGGTGGTCTGATTACGGGCGCAGAGGATGTCGGCACGATGGAGCGGTCTTCGTCGGTTTGGCGCCCCTATCTTTGGCCAATCAAATCCGTAATGATTTTGGGAATGTTCTTGATGCTGCTGCAATGCGTGTCCGAGCTGTTTAAGGACATCCTCCGTTTGAATGGCCTTCATTTGAATGACGAGGTGGTCTGATGTCCTATGAGTTGATCGCCACGTTGATGTTTTCCAGCATGATGTTGATGCTGCTTACCGGTCAGCGCGTGTTTGGTGCGATCGGGTTTATTGCGGTTGTGGCGGCATTGCTTCTTTGGGGGGATCGGGGCGGTTTCGATCTGGGCTTTGCGGCTGCCATGAAGCTGATGAAATGGTACCCGCTGTTGACGCTGCCGATGTTTATTTTCATGGGTTACGTGCTGTCAGAAAGCAAAATTGCCGATGATCTTTACAAGATGTTCCACGTCTGGATGGGGGGCGTGCAGGGGGGCTTGGCGATTGGCACAATTGGGCTGATGGTGGTGATTTCGGCAATGAACGGG
>CAZBBZ010000294.1:0-4247 GCA_964489925.1 uncultured Rhodobacterales bacterium | reverse complement strand
CGTGTAAAGCGGGATCACATGATCGCCAACTTCAAGGCTTGTCACACCTTCGCCAACCTCAATGACAACACCCGCACCTTCATGGCCCAGAATTGCCGGAAAGATACCTTCGGGATCGTCACCAGAGCGAGTAAACTCATCTGTGTGGCACAGCCCGGTCGCTTTGACCTCGACCAAAACCTCGCCAGCACGAGGCCCCTCAAGGTTCACTTCCATGATTTCAAGTGGCTTTCCAGCCTCTACAGCAACAGCGGCACGCGTTCTCATATTCTACTCCCGAAAGATTCTGCTTGATATTCAGCGATTCATATTCTCATTCTGCGAGACAATGTCTCAAAACTCAGTAACATTCAATCCAAATGCACCTTGAACGTCTTGTAAGTCTGCTAGAAATCATCGCCGTCATTGGACGGCCCGTGTCGGTATCCGATGTGCAAGTCGCCAGTGGGCTGCCGAAACCAACCTGCTATCGCTTGGTACAAGCCATGCAAGAACAAGGACTAATCGAAGACACCGCAGGCGATGGTCGCTATACCATTGGGGATCGGCTTATCCGCATCGCGCTCCTTGGCAAATCGGACATCGACGTACGCCGGGTGTCGGCACCATTGTTAAAAACTGCGGCAACGACCTTCAATGAAACCGTTTTTCTGGCGCGGTTCCGCGACGGCAAGGTGGAAATCATCCACGTTGAAACCCCCGAAGACCCCGCCCGCGCCTTTATTCACCCCGGCATCGGGGAACGCCCGCTTCACGCCTGTTCCTGCTCCAAAGCCATTGCAGCCTTTGCTGAAGACGACTTCAAAGAAACCATCCTAAGTGGCGCGCTCAAACCCTTTACCGAACACACCAAAGCGACCCGCGCGGACCTCTTGGCAGAATTTGTGACGATCCAAGAACGCGGCTTTGCCGATTGCGACCAAGAAATTGACGTTGGCATTTCCAGCGTCGCGGCCCCCATTTCCGTTGGCAATATCGGTGCAACATTCAGCGTCGGCGCCGTTGGGCCCGTGCGCCGTTTTGGAACAGAATACAGACACGATATCGGCGAGCGGCTGAAAGATCTTTCGATCAAAATCAGCGCCGCGATCCAATTGTGCAATTTTGGCGACGTTTGAACGGAGGATATCAACGCCAACAGCATCAAAAAGCCCCACAAAAAAAGGGGCGAGCAAGAACCAAAAATGGGAGGAATACAAAATGAATGTAAGACCAGATCCGACGTTTCACGCGTCAGCAAAGTTGGCAATGGAAGCCCCTGTTGAAAACTTTGCCTTTACAATCATGCTTGGAAAAGACGCCTCGCAACACGATGGCCTCGCAGTAATTGACTTGCGCGAAGGCTCCAAGACCTATGGCGAAATCGTCCATACGGTGATGACCCCGACCACGGGCGACGAGTTCCATCACTTTGGCTGGAACGCCTGTTCATCATCCCTATCACCCCTCACAGGTCACGCGTTTCTTGAACGCCGCTATCTGATTGTGCCGGGCATCCGCTCATCACGCATCTACATCTTTGACGTCAAAGAGCCACTGAAGGCCAAGATCCACAAAGTGATCGAACCCGAAGAGCTGTTTGCCAAAACCGGCTACTCGCGCCCGCATACGATCCACTGCGGACCCGAAGGCATCTATGTTTCCACCCTTGGGGGCGGCGGCGAAGACGGTACCGATGGGCCTCCGGGCATTTTCATCATGGATTGCGAAACCTTTGACATCATTGGCCGCTACGAAATGGATCGCGGTGTGCAAGACAAGCACTATGATTTTTGGTGGAACCTGCCCCAAGACTATATGGTCAGTTCCGAATGGGGCCTGCCGCCGCAGTATGAAAACGGCGTGGTGCCAGAGGATCTCTTGTCCAACAAATATGGACACTCGATCCACTTCTGGGATTTGCGCGCGCGCAAATGCGTCCAGACCATCGACTTTGGTGAAAATTACCAAATGGCCTTGGAAATCCGCCCCGCCCATGATCCCACCAAGTCCTACGGGTTCTGCGGCGTGGTGGTGGACACGACCAATCTGCAAGGCGCGATCTTTACGTGGTGGCGTGACGACGACGGCACTTGGCAGTCCAAGAAAGTCATCACCATCGACCCGCGCCCCGAAGACGCGGACAATCTGCCCGACCTTCTAAAAGGCTTCGGCGCTGTGCCCCCTCTGGTCACAGACATCGACCTTAGCCTTGATGATAAATACCTCTATGTGGCCTGCTGGGGGTTGGGTGAAATGCATCAATACGATGTTAGCGATCCGATGAACCCGAAGTTGAACGGCAAGGTAGAATTGGGCGGTATTGCCCGCGAGACCAAGCACCCCAACGGCAAAGAGTTCATCTATGGCCCACAAATGGTTGAAATCAGCCGGGACGGAAAACGCGTCTATTGGACCAATTCCTTGTACTCCACCTGGGACGACCAGTTCTATCCGCACCAAGAAGGCGGGCAGATGGTCATGGCCAATGTCGGTGCGGATGGCAGCTTTGCGCTTGATCCGAACTTCTACATCGACTTCCCCGAAAACTCCCGCGCGCATCAAATTCGCCTAGAAGGTGGCGATTGCTCGACAGACAGCTTTTGCTATCCGTCTGTCTAATTGATGCTCGGTGATATGAATTTGGCGGCCCTTTGGTGGGCCGTCATTGTTTCTGGGCTTTATCATGGGCTCAATCCGGGCATGGGCTGGCCGCTGGCGGTGTCAGGCGCCCTGATGGAGCGCAAGAAATCCGCGATGGCCAAAGCACTTGCGATGCTGGCCCTCGGGCATTTCTTGGCAATGATCGTGATATTGCTGCCGTTTTCCATGATGATTTTTTTGGTCGAACAAGA
Source organism: uncultured Rhodobacterales bacterium (assembly GCA_964489925.1). Classification (GTDB taxonomy): domain Bacteria; phylum Pseudomonadota; class Alphaproteobacteria; order Rhodobacterales; family Rhodobacteraceae; genus CAYLLD01. The sequence goes on along the minus strand of CAZBBZ010000294.1, from coordinate 1,413 downwards.
AACCCGGATCAGAATTGGCGCAGGGGCTTTGGTTATGGCGATGGGGATTTATCTGCTGATCAATCGCCGCCACCCCAAAATCCTGTCGCGCATCCACCCATCGCGATTGGTGCTTTGGTCCTTTCTAGCCGCCACCGCTCATGGCGCGGGCCTGATGCTGGTCCCGATCTATCTGGGCATCTGCGAACTGATTGACGCGGGAACCGTTGCCTCCACCGGCCACGCGGCCGCGCAAGAATTGATGTCCAGCGACCTCTTCACCGCGTTTTTTGTCGCCGCCGCTCATACATTTGCCATGACTGCTGCTGGTGCCACGATTGCGGTCTTTGTTTATTTTTGGTTTGGGCTCAAGTTCATCTCGAAAAGCTGGTTCAATCTCGATATTGCATGGGCAATCAGCCTCATCCTTGTTGGGGCTTTTGGAATTTATACCGCATATGTCGGTCACGGTTAAGTTAGGAAAACACAATGAAAATTCTGTCAGAAACTAGCATGTTTGGCGGGCGCCAAATCACTGTTGAACACGACAGCCCCAGCACGGGCACGCCCATGCGCGTTGCGGTTTTTTTGCCGCCCCAAAAAGGGCCGCGCCCGACGTTGGTATATCTCTCTGGCCTGACCTGCACCGAGGATAACGTGACCCAAAAAGCCTGCGCGCAACGCAAAGCGGCGGAGTTGGGCATGATCTTTGTGGCACCTGACACCAGCCCTCGTGGGGAGGGTGTTGCCAATGATGAAGCTTATGATTTGGGCCAAGGCGCGGGCTTTTATGTGGATGCGACCCAAGCGCCTTGGGCGCCGCATTTCTCGATGTATTCCTACATCACCCAAGACCTGATGGCGCTGATTAAAGCCGAATTCCCCGTCGATCCAGACCGCGTCGGCATTACCGGACATTCCATGGGCGGGCACGGCGCGCTGACGATTGGCCTGCGCCATCCAGAGCTATTTGGGTCCGTGTCCGCGTTTTCGCCGATCGTTTCACCGCTGAACTGCCCTTGGGGAGAAAAAGCGATGACCGCCTATTTGGGCGATGATCGCGGGGCTTGGGCAGAACATGACGCCTGCGAACTGGTGAAATCCAAAGGGTTTTCCGGCACGCTTTTGGTCGATCAAGGGGATGCGGATAACTTCCTAGACGAGCAGCTGAAAACGCATTTGTTGACCGAGGCGTGCGAGGCCGCTGGCGTATCTGCCAACATCCGCATGCAACCGGGCTACGATCATTCGTATTTCTTTATCGCATCCTTCATCGACGACCACCTCGCGCATCATCATGCGGCTTTGAGTGGGTAACTTAGCGCTTTGTTTGGCGCTACGTTCGGGAAAGATGGGTAAGGTGTCTTTTCAATTGAAAAGACCCTGGCGGAGAGACAGGGATTCGAACCCTGGGTACCCGTAAAGGCACAACGG
>CAZBBZ010000293.1:0-4256 GCA_964489925.1 uncultured Rhodobacterales bacterium | reverse complement strand
AACACAAGCAGCCACGAATTCCATGCCTTTCAACCCGTCATAAACGGTTGGAAATACCACGCCTGTCGGGATGGGTTCCCCCGCATTATGAGCGGTAATCGCCGCCGCTGCTTCAGAATAAATCGTGGCAAAGCCTTCTAAATATCCCTCCGGATGGCCACCCGGTATACGTGTAACCCGCGCAGCCGCAGCCCCTGCCCCGGCACCACCACGGGTGATCAGACGTTTAGGTTCTCCGAAAGGCGTGAACCACAATTGGTTCGGGTTTTCCTGTGCCCATTCGAGCCCGCCTTTTTCACCGTAAATCCGCAGACGCAGCGCGTTTTCATTGCCCGGTGCCACTTGCGAACACCACAGCATACCCCGCGCCCCGCCTTGAAAGCGCAGCATCACATGCGCATTGTCATCCAGTTGACGCGCCGACACAAAGGCTTGCAAATCCGCCGCCAGCGCCTCCACCTGCAAGCCGCTCACAAAACACGCAAGGTTATAGGCATGGGTGCCGATATCCCCCGTTGATCCCCCTGCCCCGGCTTGTGCTGGGTCCGTGCGCCAAGCGGCTTGTTTACCGTCTTGCGCAAAACTCAGCCAATCTTGCGCGTATTCCACTTGCACCACACGCACAGCGCCAATTTCACCGGCTCCGATCATCTCGCGCGCTTGGCGCACCATCGGATACCCCGTGTAATTATGGGTCAGCACAAACAGCGCATCAGAACGTTCAGCAACCTTCACAAGCTTTCTGGCATCTGCAAGGGTCGACGTTAACGGCTTGTCACAAATCACATGAATACCGCGTTTTAGGAATTCGCGCGCCACAGGATAATGCATATGATTGGGCGTCACGATGGACACCGCATTGATCCCGCCCTTTAGCCGCGCCTCGCGGATCGCCATTGACTTATAATCATCATAAACCCGCGCCAGCCCTAAGGCCGCCCCACTTGCGCGGGCCTTTTCGGGCGTCGCGGACAACGCGCCAGCCACAAGTTCAAACCGATCATCAATGCGCGCCGCAATCCGGTGAACCCCGCCGATAAAGGCATCATTGCCGCCGCCAACCATGCCCAACCGAATACGCTCTGCCATTGTCTTACGCCTCATTCATCTTTGGTCCAAAAATATCCCGGAGGGGTTGGGGGAGGCTGGCCTCCCCCCGGGGCGCGCAGCGCAACGCCGCCTTTAGGCGGCACTCACCCAAGTCCCAACATCGCACGATTGCCCGCCTCATCCGTGCCGCCATCGGCAAAATCATCGAATGCTTTTTCCGTCACGCGAATGATATGTTCGCGCACAAATGCCGCCCCTTCGCGCGCGCCATCCTCTGGATGCTTTAACGCACATTCCCATTCAACAACCGCCCATCCCGCAAAGTCATTGGCCGCCATTTTTGCAAAAATCCCCGCAAAATCCACCTGCCCATCCCCAAGCGAGCGAAACCGCCCTGCCCGATCCACCCACGACTGAAACCCGCCATAAACCCCTTGTCGCCCGGTCGGGTTGAACTCCGCATCTTTGACATGGAACATCTTGATGCGGTCTTTGTAGATGTCGATATGATCGAGATAATCCAAACATTGCAGCACGTAATGCGACGGATCATATAGGATGTTCGCACGGGGGTGATTATTCACCCGCTCCAAAAACATCTCAAACGACACGCCGTCGTGCAAATCTTCGCCAGGGTGAATTTCAAAACAGATATCGACGCCGCAGTCCTCTGCATGGTTCAGGATCGGCGTCCAGCGGTTCGCAAGCTCGTCAAATGCGGTTTCCACCAGCCCCGCAGGGCGTTGGGGCCAAGGGTAAAGATACGGCCAAGCCAGCGCGCCGGAAAATGCCGCTTGTTCGGTTAGGCCAAGGTTCTTGGACGCGCTCAGCGCCTTTTTCACCTGCTCCACCGCCCATGCTTGCCGCGCTTTTGGATTGCCACGCACTGGGGGGGCGGCAAAACCGTCAAAACTTGCATCATAAGCCGGATGAACCGCCACAAGCTGGCCTTGGAGATGGGTCGACAGCTCAGTGACCTCGATGCCGTTGGCCGCGGCCTGACCTTTCCAATCATCGCAATAGGTCTGACTGGTTGCTGCCGTTTCAAGATCGAAAAGCCGCGCATCCCAACTTGGCACCTGCACACCGACATAGCCGCAATCTGCTGCCCATTTGGTTATACCGTCCCAAGTATCGAACGGCACTTTGTCATCAGCAAACTGCGCCAAAAACAACGCCGGACCCTTGATGGTGCGCATGACAATCCTTCCCATATCTGGCGCAGTTCTTTGCTGCGTTTGACCCCAACTATGACCCAAGGTTTTCCACTTGGCCAGCCAAAGTGAGCCTGCGTTAAAAGTCCCGCCCGGCGCGAAACTCACCCCAAGCCAACCGCAGGGTCGCGCCGAGTTTGGTCACAGCGCTTGGTGGCAATGCCTGTGGTGGATCTGCAGCCAAAGCACGATCTAGCGCCGGGGAAGTTTTCCCAAGGGCAAGATCCACCGCCAGCATCCCTGCAAGTGTGCCGCGCACCGTACCAAGACCGTTTTGACAGGCCGCAGCATAAAGCCCCGGTTCCAGCGCGCGGACCACCTGCACGTTATTGCGGCTAAGACAAAGCCGCCCGCCCCAACGATATTCCATCGCGACATCCGTTAGCATCGGCCAGCGCGCGGCAAACGCCTTGTCATGGTCCCGCGCTACTTTGGCCAAACGGTGCGCATCAATTTCCATGCTTGGATCACAGGTAAAACGATTTCGCACCAGCAAGCGATGCCCCCCTTGCCCGGATATCCGCCGCACGCTGGTGCCCATCGGATCAGCCGGGGTCGCATCCCACGACGGCGCCCCCCCCAAGCGCAACAGCTCGGCATCTGTAAAGGCCCGCGTCATGGAGGCATAGGTGAACACATGCAGCAAATCGCGGACGTGATACCCAAAACTTGCCAGATGACCGTTCACTGCCAAGATCACTTTAGCTGCGCGAACCTTTCCATTTGGCGTGGTAGCGATCCAATCTTCATCCCGTTCTAACGCGGTGACGGGTGAGTTTTCGTGGATAGCGACCCGGTTTGAACGCAAACCCTTTGCCACGCCGCGCACGTACATCGCGGGTTGGATCATCGCCGCGCTGGGGGTTTTCAGACCGCTTAGGTAGTAATCTGAACCCGTCAGATTTTTCATCGCCGCTTGATCCAGCCACTCGTGAGCCTCGCCCAAACGATCAAGATGCTTGGCGTAGTCACGGTTGTGCTGATCGCCCCTTTTGCTGGCTGCGGCATTGATCTTACCACTCTTGGCAAAGGCCTCATCTGGCAAGCCGTAGGCCTTTGCCGCATCCCGCGCAAAATCAATCGCCATGCGGTTATCCGCGATAGTTGCAAGATCACCCGCCAGTCCGCCTGCGTAATTTGACGAGGACAGATCGTGCGGCAGATCGATCATAAAGCCAGAATTGCGCCCGGCAGGGCCATCTCCGATGCGAGTTGCATCCAAAATGACAACCCGATCTTCGGGGCGCGCCAGCGTAATGCGCCGGGCGGCCGCCAACCCCGCAAAGCCTGCGCCAATCACTAACCAGTCAGCGGTCTTATCTTCGCTTAGGGGCGCGGGAGGATCAGCACTAGGCAGGATCGCATTCCAGCCCGCGGGCCCGGTATCTTTAGGAAGTTTCTTAACCGCGATCTTCACACTAGTTCGTCTGGTTCAGGGCATCAGCCGCCGGAATTTCGCGCTCGCGCCGGGCAATATAGTCGCGCAACGCCTCATCAACGCCTGCGTCCAGTTTCGGTTCTTCGTAATCAGCCAATAGCGCCTTGGTATAGCCCAAAGCGCGCTCGTTGATCTCAACCGCCCCTTCTGCCTGCCATTGTTCAATCGAGTTATTGTCGAATAATTCGGGCATATAAAACGCTCGTTGAAAATTTTCCAACGTATGCGGGTGACCCAAATAATGCCCGCCCGGACCAATATCAGCCACGGCGCCAAGCGCTTCGTCAAAGTCGTCCCAATTCACGCCTTCCGCCATGCGATAAGCCATGGCGCATTGTTCCGCATCGACCACAAACTTCGCCATAGAACAATGCATGCCCGCTTCGTTCCACCCCGCCGAATGCCAAAGATAATTCGCACCCGCCATAATCACGGCCTGCAAGGTCGTCGCACTTTCATAGCCCGCTTGCGCGTCAAAGGTTTTCGCTCCGCCAAGCGTGTTGGACGTGCGCCAAGGTACTTTGTAATGGCGGGCCATCTGACCAATCATGAAG
>CAZBBZ010000292.1:0-4270 GCA_964489925.1 uncultured Rhodobacterales bacterium | reverse complement strand
TGGGCTGGTGCCCCAAGTGACAACAGGCGCGATGTCCGGCGCGTTCAGGACGAGTGTCTCATCAAAATGCGCACCTTCATCGGTATAAAGCTCTTTCCATGCGGCCATGGCCAAATCCCAGTTCGCACCTTTTGGTGCGTGCGGGCGGCCTTTGACGTATTCAAAGGTCTTTTCATCCGGCGCGATCAGGCCAGCGCGCGCGCCGCCTTCGATTGCCATGTTACAGACGGTCATGCGACCTTCCATAGACAGGCTTTCAATCGCTTCACCGCAATATTCGATCACGTGACCCGTACCGCCAGCGGTTCCGGTTTCACCAATCACAGACAAGGTGATGTCCTTGGCGGTCACTAGCGGGTGCAACTGGCCCTTCACTTCGACCTTCATGTTCTTGGATTTCTTCTGGATCAGCGTTTGCGTGGCCAAAACATGCTCGACCTCGGACGTCCCGATACCATGGGCCAAAGCACCAAATGCACCGTGGGTCGCTGTGTGGCTATCACCACAAACAACGGTCATGCCGGGCAAGGTCCAGCCTTGTTCTGGTCCCACGATATGCACGATGCCCTGACGAACGTCCGACACCGGGTAATAGTGGATGCCAAATTCTTTGGCGTTGGAATCAAGGGCGGCCACTTGGATGGCGCTGTCCTCGGTCATGTTTTCTGGGTTTTCGCGACCCGGCGTTGTCGGCACGTTATGATCCGGCACCGCGATGGTTTTTTCAGGCGCGCGCACTTTGCGACCCGCATTACGCAACCCTTCAAAGGCTTGGGGGCTGGTCACCTCATGCACAAGGTGGCGGTCAATATAAAGCAAGCAGGTGCCGTCATCGGCTTCATCGACAACATGGTTGTCCCAGATTTTATCGTACAGCGTTTTAGGAGCAGACATCGTAGGTCTCCGTGGATTTAGAATGTTAAAAAATGGTGTAGTCAGAGTAGGCAAAGCACGGCTTTATGCCGCGAACACATCACTCGCTTCACCAAAGAAACGCCACGGCAGACGGGCGCGATCATCCATGTCAAAAACAGGGGTCATGGCGGGGTTTTACACAGGTGAGCGGCACACAGCAAGCGTGGCAAGGCAGGGCGGGTAAATGATCGCTTAGAATAGAGCGTGAAGCGATGTCGATTAAAGCCCCATATGCGCAGTTTAGGCCCAGCGCTTAGCCAGACCGCTGGATGGCGGTCCTGACATTAATTGCTCGCACTTTATGCCAGCAAAGTCTTCCTTCCTTACAACTGCAGAACATGCGGATCCAAATCGCCAGCCCTTGCGGGCGGTCTGGCGATGCCCGGCGGCTCCACCTTGATTCCGGGCAGAGTGCTGTACATGAACAACAGCGAAGTCCTCACATGCAGATTGAAGGGATCATTCCCGCAGCTTAAACTAAAAGCGCCCAAACCCCTATCTTTTGCCACGGCCAAAAGGACCCCGAACCATGCCCATAACCGCCGCGCGTCTGCGCGAAATTTACGGCACACCCAGCGTGCGCGCCGAACGCAAAGCATTGCTGGCGCTTGATGCGCACTGCCGCAACTTTATCGCCCATTCGACATTCATCGTGCTGGCCACAAGCGATGGGACGAGCTTGGATATTTCCCCCAAAGGTGACCCCAAGGGGTTTGTAGCAATCGAGGATGACCAACACCTGATCCTGCCGGATCGTCCGGGCAACAATCGCATTGATGGGCTGCTTAACATCGTCAAGCACCCGAAAGTCGCGTTGCTTTTTCTCATTCCCGCGGTGGCCGAAACTTTGCGCGTTAACGGACATGCCACGATCCTTGATGACCCGGATTTGCTAAAGGCCCACGCCATGAAGGGCCGCGCGCCCAAAACTGTGACCCGCATCAAGGTTGAAGAAGCGTTTTTGCATTGCGGCAAAGCCCCGATCCGCTCGGGCCTTTGGCAACCAGACAGCTGGCCTGATAGCCGCCCTATTCCAAATCTGAACGTGATGATCCGCGATCAGGTGCCCAGCGTTGAACAAAACGACGTATCAGATGAAAGCGTCGCTGCGATCTACACGGACGATAAGCTCTACTAAAGCGCGCTCATCAAGGCTTCATCCGCCTTGATATGCCCGGTCAGTATCCCACGCCAGTTGCGCACGTCCTTGTTGGTATAGTCTTTGGCGGTTGGGTGATCTGCATCCAGCGCGCCAAGGCCCACAAGGATACCGGCCATCGCAGCCTCTGCCGCGCGGGTTGTGCCATCAGATACCTTTAGCGCGACCCCAAAACCGCGCTTGGGGAGGATCGCGGCGAACACGCCCTCTGCCCCGGTTTTGACGACCCCATCGGGCATGGCGCGCATCAACGCCGTGCAAGCGCGCCCTTCGCCTGCCACCAAATCTGGATGCTGACGCATGGCTGCGACCAAACGCTCTGCGGCTTTTCCCCGAACACCACTTCGCAAATTGGCCATTTGCGCCATTCCGGTTGCAAGCCCCTGCACGGTGGTGGCAAAATTTGGCGCCGAGCAGCCGTCGATTGCAAACCGGGGCGACGGCGCGTCTGTCATGTCCTCAAACACCGCGCGGCTGGCGGTTTGTACCGGATGATCCGGTTCCAGATATTCCGGGCCCGCGCCAAAATGTTTGCCCAAGGTCAAAAAACCTGCGTGCTTGCCCGAACAGTTGTTGTGCCACTGGCAAGGCTTGGCATGATCTTGGATCAAAGCCTCGCGCGCGTCCCGGTCCCCCGGTGCCTGCGCCCCACAACGCAGATCGTCATCGCGAAACCCGATCTCGCCCAGCCATTTGGACACGCGATCCGTGTGGATCAACGCCCCATTATGGGACGCACACGCCAGCGCTAGGTGTTCGGTTCCAAGTCCAACCGCATCCGCCGCGCCGCTTTCCACCAAAGGCAAAGCTTGCAGCATTTTGGACGAGGAGCGCGGATAAATCTCGACGCTGGGATCGCCCCAAGCGGCAACAACGCCGCCCAACGCATCCACCACAACCGCGTGGCCGGTATGAAAAGACTCCAGCATTTCGCCGCGCCAAACTTGCGCCAATACAGCGGCTTTCGAATTCAACATGACAAATTTGCCTCAGTTTGCTCGTTCTGGCACATGTCCCACAGAAAATTTATTCCAATCTACTGGAATCACGGCCTTGAATTACCGTAGTATTTCGAGGCAAAGACGAAAAATCGCAACCAACCTGTTCTTTAGGGGAATGTCAGGCTACATGTCTGATTTGGTGGTATAGAGTTTGTGGAGGCTGAGCGAACAAATGAACATCAGCAAAGTGATGGGCATCGCAGTAATTGTAGCGACTTCGTTGGCAGGGGCCGCGACAGCGCAGGATCAATATGCGCGCGTGGCGCTCTATAAAGACTGGAGCGTGTTTGCCAGTGACGACAAAGCAAGCTGCTTTATCGCATCCAAACCAACGTCGACAGAAGCGCGGCGCAACGGTCAGGACGTGACCAGCAGCGTGCGACGTGGCGATATTCACGTTTACATCACCACCATCAAAAACGATGGGCTGATCAACGAAGTCAGCTTTGCAGGCGGCTATCCGTTCCGCGATGGATCAACCGTTTCTATGCAGATCGGGTCTGACAGCTTTGAGTTGTTTACCGAAGGCGAGTGGGCTTGGCCCACCAGCCCAGATGAAGATCGCAAGGTCGTTGGGTCCATGCGACGCGGCACCAATGCGACGATCACAGGCGTATCCGGGCGTGGCACCACGACCAAAGATAGATTTTCCTTGATCGGCTTTTCGGACGCGTTGAAAGACGCCAACGATCGCTGTGGGGTTGAGCCTAACAGCTAACGGCAGCGCCATGTTTGGCACCGCTTGTCGATCTTAGGGACTTCTATTTAAGGAACTTGTGTCTTATATGGCCTGTCCCGCGTCCTGCGCGGCCCATATCTGGAATGATCCTTAAAAATGACGCAGCCTGCTCCTTTAGTTCAAGATCTTGCGACGATCCCGCGCAAAGAAGCCCCCGGCTTGCCCAATCTGATTGGCATGACCCGCGAGCTGCTTGGCGAGGCCTTGCTTGGCATTGGTGTGCCAGAGCGACAGATCAAGATGCGCGTGGGGCAGGTTTGGAATTGGATTTATCACAAAGGCGCGCGTGATTTTGCGGATATGACCAATGTGTCCAAAGACCTGCGTGCAACGCTCGCGGAAAATTTCACGCTTACCCGCCCGGAAATCGTGACCAAACAAGTCAGCGAAGACGGCACGCGGAAATATCTGCTGCGGGTCGGCGGCGCCCATGAGGTCGAGGCAGTGTTCATCCCG
>CAZBBZ010000291.1:0-4288 GCA_964489925.1 uncultured Rhodobacterales bacterium | reverse complement strand
TGTCCTTGGCGGTCGTCAAATGGCGTTTCTAAAATTTCCGGCTCGTTGATATTATTGGAGTAAAATTAGTCAGCTCATTACACCATAAATCAAGCATGTTCGTATTTTGCTAATCAAGTCCCAAGCGAAAAGGTGTTTCTCATGTCATCACCTCGCAGACCGACAAAGGAAACGTTTCTTTTTCCCTCCAAAAAATCGACATCAAATAGCTCTGAAACTACCCCAGTCACCGTCATCCAGTCGGTCACTTCTCCGGTCTTGAGGTTAACAAGGATGATCCCACATCTCGGTTCAATTTTATATTTGGATAAAACCTCTTGAAGCGGGAGCCCATCAAAAGATTTGCCTTCTCGCGGCTCTGACAGACCGACAATCGCGTAGTCCCCGGCGAAAGCCAGTCCTCGGGCGAACCCCGGACAGATCGCCACGGGGTTAAAGGTGTGACTGTCAGGATCAAGCCAACCAAACTCACCGCGACCGGAATTTAAGAGCCAAAGTTTTCCTCTGTAAAGACGCGGCGAATGCGGCATGGAAAATCCTTTGGCCACAGGTTCCCCTGTGCCAACGTCGATGACCATGCCCCCGTCTGTGCGGCTTTCGCGCCACCCGCCTTTGACATTGCTATCGCTCACACAAGTAACGTATTTTGCCGTCCCATCTTCGGTCGCAAAGCCATTTACGTGACATCGATCTTCCGCCACAATTTCCGTAATGAAAGAGGGTTTCCAAATCGGCTTAAAACTGTATCCGCGAGATATTTCGCCCAAACAATTAAACCGGGTGGCGCAGAAAAAGGGGGTCTTGTTTGCATCATAAGCAAGGTCATGAATATCAATGCTGCCCGTAATCCATGATTTATGCGGTGCGTAAAAGGTATCATACCCTTCATGAGTTTCGCCCGGTTTCAGCAAATTATCGAATTCAAAAATACTATCGACCGTTCCAAGGCAGAAGCTGTTTTGATCGTCCGAAAATGCAACACCCATAGCGCGGGGAAAGGTTCGCTCAAAAATTTTCAGCGCACCATTGTCACCTAGACCAACAAAAAATATCTTGCCGCATTGATAGGTGGTAAAGACAATGCTTCCGCCCAATTCGTCTAGCTTTTCCGCGAAATCATTCGAAACGAAAACTTCGAATTTTCCGTCGGATGCTTCCTTAGACGGTGCGTCGATATGTTCTTCCATGCCCTCACCTTACCCCCCCCGTTAATACCCCGAGGCGCAAGCATCGCCCGCGCATGGGTAATTGTTTTTGGGCAGCTAGATGACGACCGCGACGTCATCCTCTACCATTAGTCTCGCTTGACCTAAGGTGTAGACATCAAACGTCGTTGAGCCAATCGTTTCTTGCGATTGAACAAAGCCCGTCATTCCCGTCACTGTAACCGTGTCGTCATTGTCACCGAATATGCGAAGCTCGTTGCTCGTTTCGGATAGGTCAAGAATGTCGTTCAGGCTGATGTTCAGCGCGTTTGCCCCGGTTCCGCCGACATCAATTTCTTCGATGCCCTTGATCCTCCCTTCATCGAGAAGATCAAAACTCAGAGTAATACCGGCATCGCCTAGGGTCAGGCGATCCGTTCCCGCGCCTCCATCAACATGGGCCACCCGGTCTTGCATGGGGCCGCTTTCCAAGCCGGTAATGTTTGATCCATCTATAACGATGATGTCATCGCCAGTCGCGCCAAGGATCACATCAGACCCGCCGTTCCCGGTGATCGTGTCGTTGCCGGAGTTGCCGACAAGAAGCTCGGTTGCTGATGTGCCGTCGATAATATCGTCGCCCGTTGTACCAACATTATCCGCAACTAGGCTAGGCGCGCTTAGATCGCCCTTATTTGCGATATCGATGGTGTCCGTCAGGTTTTCTGCGTTACCGAAAATGATGTAGGACGTGCCAGCGGTGGTTTCTGTACTATTTACGTAGTCTCCGCCGTTACCATACCCATAATAGTCGTAGTAATATCGGTGAGTTGTCGTCCCCGGCATTGATATTTTCACATCATCAAAGCCATCGCCGTTGATGTCACCGATGCTTTTTACAACGGTGCCAAGGCCGCCATTCACATACCCGTTATCATAGACATAGTCTGCAACAACCTCGTCGTTGTTATAGTCGTTTTCAGGCCCATCCGTTGCCAAGTTGGTGATTTTGTATCCATTAGCAGTGCCGTTCTCGATACCGCTGACATCAAAGCTACCGGGCGCTTGACCATAGACGATGTAAACTGCTTCATCTTCGTTTGAGTTGTGGCCTGCGATAAAGTCGACATAGCCGTCGCCGTTAAAATCGCCGGCACTGTCGATAGAGACCAGCCCAAGATCGAAACCTGTGATTTGGTATCCCAAGGTCGGATCGCCTGCGACATCGTTGATGTCGATATTGTCGACCGAAGCACGCCCATAGACAACAACAATAGACGCTCCATAAGCAAAAGCGATGTCGTCTAAACCGTCATTGTTCACATCACCAACCGAAGCAAAAGCTGAAGTGGCGTTAATAATAGAATACCCACGATCTGTCGTTTCAAAGATTAGGTCATCCGCATTAACATCAGTGATGTCCTCGCCGCCAAAAACAACATGCAGAGCCCGAAACGTATCACTCCGGCTAATCATTGGATCACCGGCCCTGAAAAAGCCGTCGGATCGGATGGGTGACGCGTTTGACGCATAGGCCAGAAGGTCAGAAAACCCATCGCCGTTCACGTCACCGCCGTAGTTCATCCGGCCGCTGCCTAAGTTGTCATTGCTTGAAATTCCGCCTTCGACAACCGTGTAAAACTGCCCTTCGATCCTGAACCCACCGGGTTCACCACCGTCAATGTCGACGACATCAACTGGGTTGCCGAGACCCGGGCCCCCAAAGACAACAGAAAGAAAGTTGCTTTCTTCCCGCCGGGACGTAGTTCGGGCGTCAGACCCAATCGCGAAGTCGGCAAACCCATCTCCGTTGAAATCGTGAAGCACGGTTAGATTGGCGCCAAAACCTCTGTCGTAATAACCGCTTGATGTTTGAATGATTGTCGTGCCGTCAGTGCTGGTGCCATTTTGAATGTCACCTACATTTACAGTCGCGCCCATGGCTTTTCCGTAGACGATCACCCCAGACCCATCCGTGGCGGTGCCGCCATTTGAGTCAGAGACAAAGATATCCGCTAAGCCGTCACCGTTCACATCCCCAAGACCTGAAACATGTGTGCCAACGTTTGCGTCGTTGCCAAGAATTTCGAACCCGTCTTCTGGGTTCAAATCGGCGAGGTCCACGTTCTTGGCTGTTGGGCCGCCAAAGACCACAAAGGCACGCCCAGCAATGCTGTTATCGCGGCTTGGTGTTCCAATGATGAAATCTTGGAAACCATCGCCATTGATGTCCCCACCAGCCCCAACAGAGGCCCCAAGCGCTTTGTCATCAAAGGCAGGTTCTTCGCTTCCGCCCAGTGAAATCACCGCAGGTGACGCACCAAAGACATCCGCCGCAGAGGTGGCGGACCCATTCACGGCCTCTACGGGCGCAGCGCCGCTATCGGTGATCGTCGCCCCATTTAGAGCCAACGAACCCGCGACAACTTTGATCCCATCTACATCCTCATCTCCGGGCTCAATGATATATTCGAATACCAATGTGTCTGTGCCACTTCCAGAAACCAGCTGTGCCAAAACGGTTTCTGTACCAATGACCAACTCGATGGTCGGCGTGCCGCCAGCGACATTGACCACCTGACCCGCATCTAGCTCAATTCGGACCGCATCGTTTGACCCATAAAGGTCGCCACCCGTAGGTTCATCAACAAAACTCACCGGCATGATGTCAGTCGAAACGATTCCGGTCGCCGGATCGCTTATAGTGCCGTTGGACAGGCTTTGTGTGGCCTCAATAGTGGCGCCATCCAGCGCATGTGGCACGAGATTCACCGACCAATTTCCATTGGGGCCAACGGTCGTAGTCAAGACAACCTCGGGTGAGCCATAACTTACAGCAACGATTGCGCCCGGCTCGCCGGTTCCTTCAACCAACTGGCCATTGCTTGGATCAATCGTCGGAGCGGGCAATGAACCGTTAAGAACATCGCCATTTGCAGGATCGCTTTGATTACCAGCAGGATCGACTTGCACCGCTTCAAGTGCTGTTCCCCCGGAAATTGGCGGGTTTGGCGTGGTTGACCAAGCACCTGTTGGATCGACAACAGCATAAAGCGTCTGTTCCGGAGAACCATAGCTCACAGCAACAGTCGCACCGGGTTCACCAGTGCCAGACAGGGTCGTGCCATCGGTTGTATTGATAA
>CAZBBZ010000290.1:0-4304 GCA_964489925.1 uncultured Rhodobacterales bacterium | reverse complement strand
TTATAATGGCAACCTCGATCCTTGCAATGATCCCGCCTGTAATCGTTGTGGTCAGCATGCAGAAGCTGTTTATCCGCGGCCTTGTTGATAGCGAGAAGTAAAAGATGGCAACGGTTTCCCTGAAAGACGTCAAGAAGCGCTTTGGATCAACAGACGTAATCCACGGCATCACAACTGAGATCGCAGAGGGCGAGTTTATTGTGATCGTCGGGCCATCGGGTTGTGGCAAATCCACCCTGCTGCGCCTAGTGGCCGGGCTAGAGACGCTGACGTCTGGCGACGTTTTGATCGGTGGAGAGTTGGCCAACAGCAAAGAACCTATGGATCGCGACATTGCGATGGTGTTTCAAAATTATGCGCTTTATCCGCATATGTCGGTGCGACAGAACATGGGCTATGGGTTAAAGATCGCCAAGATACCCAAGGGCCAGATTGAGGCCAAAGTGGTCGCTGCGGCCAAACTCTTGCAACTCGAACCCTTGCTCGATCGCAAGCCCAAGCAACTTTCAGGAGGTCAGCGTCAGCGCGTCGCAATGGGACGGGCCATTGTGCGTGAACCGGCCGTGTTCCTATTCGATGAGCCGCTTTCGAATTTGGACGCAAAACTGCGGGTCCAGATGCGGCTTGAGATCAAAGAACTACAATCGAAACTGGGTATAACATCGCTATACGTAACCCATGACCAAGTTGAAGCCATGACCATGGCCGACCGGATGATTGTAATGAACGATGGCGTCGCCGAACAGATTGGCACGCCTTTGGAGGTCTACGAAACGCCCCGCACACTTTTTGCCGCGCAGTTTATCGGTAGCCCAGCCATGAACATTCTGGGCGCGGAAGTAAAAGGGGGTAAAATTCTCTTTGATGGACAGGCGGTTGCAGATGCGATTGGCGCAGAAGGGCCTGTGAAGCTCGGTGTCCGACCTGAACATCTTGTGCCTGATAAAGCGGGACCTCTTAGGATAATGGTGAAATTGGCCGAGCCACTTGGCGCAAATACACTTTTGCATGGTTCGGTTGAGGGTTCGCCCGAAGATTTCACGGTAAGTCTGCAAGGTGTCCACAAATCACCCCTTGACACCCAAGCGCGCGGATTTCGCATAGAACATGGCAAGGCGCATATTTTTGATGCATCGACAGGTTTGCGTCGCGTTGGAGGCGCTGACTAATGTCCTTGCACAAGAAAAGCTGCAATATCTCCGTAAATGAGCAGGCAACAGAGGAAGTTCGGCATCCTAGCCTATGTTCCGAGCGGATGATTCCGCTGCTCTAACCACCTGAGCTACTTCGCCATTTAAGAGCCGCTTGATAGTCGCAGGCCCCTGCCCCGTCAATGGGTTTTTAGAGATTATGTTGACCGGTCAGACTTGGCTTTCAGTCAGTGAATTGATTTCGTTTCTGCGCGCTAGAGTGGGACTAGATAAAATCAAAATCGATAGCACTCAGACCCGTGCTCACCCCGGTCAAAGTAACAATGCCATCAGTGCCAAAGTCGATCAATGCATCCGCGTTATATGTAATTTCCAGATCGCCAAAGCCTGTCACATTTACCTCGCCGCTGTCGTTGATGTTGGTCAGATCGATTGTGTCTTTGCCGATTTCAAAATCAGTGATCGTGGCGTCACTATTGGGATTGTTGAACTGAAACGTATCAGCACCACCTCCACCTCGCATGACGTAATCCCCGGCAATGAATGGCGTCACAACAAGCAAATCGTCCCCTCCGCCTCCATCCATATCCATATTAGCGTCTCCCCCATAAAGGGTATCGCTGCCGTTGCCGCCTTTCATTTCGACGCTTCCGAACCCATTTGCATAAAGCTCATCATTGCCGCCGCCACCGAGCAGAGTATCGCTACCAGAGCCGCTGCTAATGAGAGTGTCGCGACCGCTGCGCCCGTCTAACAAATTATCACCTTCACCGCCGTCAAGCACATCATTGAGGTTACCACCTTTCAACGTGTCATTGCCTGCACCACCATTCAGCGTGTCGTTGCCATAACCGCCTAGAATACTGTCATGCCCTGATCCGCCATTCACGAGGTCGCCGTTGTTGCCCCCTGAGAGCGTATCGTTGCCGTTGCCGCCATCAATCGTGTCCTTGCCAGAGCCACCGTTGATGTCATCTTTGCCGCCGTTGCCTTCGATGAAATCGGCATCCGCCGCACCCGTGATGGTATCCGCGCCTGTACCACCAGCGATCGTGTCGTTGCCAGTGCCCCCGTTTATAAGGTCATCCCCATCGCCTGCGGATATTTGATCTGCCTTGCCCCCTGCATCCAGCGTGTCATCCCCAGAGCCACCGATCAGGCTATCACTGCCAGAATTCCCGGTCATGCTGTCGTTGCCTTCGCCTCCGATCAGGGTGTCATTGTTGTTCCCACCCAGCAGAGTATCGTTGCCGATACCGCCGTCCAAAAAGTCATTGCCGTTTTCACCGATCAGCACATCGTCATCAGAAGAAGGCGACGCACTTTGGGCCGCAAAGGCGAATGAGGCCGCCGCAGCGGTTTGCCCGTTGCCGTTCAACGTGTCGTTCCCGCGTCCCCCAAGCAGGATATCATTGCCAAGACCGCCCGAGATCAGGTCGTCGTCTTTGTCCCCCAACAAGGCATCGTCGCCCAAGCCTCCGAAGATGGTGTCATCGCCATCGCCGCCAAAAATGCCGTCGTTAAAGTCGGTTCCGTTCAAGTTGTCAGCAACATTTGTTCCGAATGGAACGGATCCGGTATTGTTGTTGGTCCCACCTTGCCAGAGTTGCGGCGGCGTCCAGCCATCGAGTAACGGCGAGTCCCAAGCGCTATCGAGTACGAGTGCGCCGTAGGTACCATTCCATATTCCTGTGTGGTCAGCGTTTGCGCCAACACCACCGTTGCCCGGTCCTGCCCCAGCAATCGGGCCACCAAAATTCACAACTAGATTTGCATAAAAATTTTCAACGTAATCGACGCTGTTGTTGGGGATATGATTGTTAAAAAAGTTCGGATCCCAATCCAACGTTGAATTTAGGACAGCTCTTATGAACGCTTCTTCACTTGTAAAAGTCCAACTTGGATCAACGCCCACACCAAGCGGATCATCCAGTATCGTCATCTGCTCTATCGGATCCGCATTTGGATCCCGGCCAAAGCGGGTATCTGCCGCATAAGCGTTGACCATTGTCCCAAGGCTATGGCCGATCATATGAATTTCCGGATCGTAATCCAGACCAGAAGCGTTTGAAACATAGGAAAGATAGTTGTCGATCTCGATCCCAAGACGCATTCCAGCTTCATCGGTTTCACCGAATGAATATGGATAGGTAAATAAAGAATTGACCCCAAGATCTTGGGTGAAAGCTTCGGGCCAAACAAACTCATAAATGATCACGTCTTTGGTTAGATCAGCATCGTCCAGATCGGTGACAATTTGAACGGTCTTTCCCTCTTGTTCTAACCGGGTCTGCACTGTGTTTGATAACGGACGCATGTAGCTGGTGGGATTGCCAGCCCCATCGGCATCCGACCAACCGTGGGTCATCACCATAAGGCCGTCGGGTGTGATCAACCCTTCTACATCAAGGTCTAGGATGTTGGTGCGTCTTACAACCGCGTTTTGGACATAAAGATCAGTTGGGTCCGACACGATCTGTGTGCCTGCAGCCGTCCCATCAGTCGTCCAAATCGCGTGGTTCTGTAGGCCTGTAGAAAACGAGAAATAGGCCAGCCCATCGTCCACCTGATGAAACGTAGCATTAGCATGGTAATCTGCCTCGGACGTGGGCGCGAAGTCGAGTTGACGGGTGCCTGCAATTGTGCCGTCAGTTGCAAAAATTTCGTAACTGTTATCACTAATGGCTGAAAACAAGATTTCGTCGCCGAGTTGTATCCAGCTGGAGTGGAAAAAGTCCAAAGGTCCCACATTGGTCCCAGTGCCGGTTAACGCAAATGTGCCGCCTGAAGTTCCATCAGACACCCAAACTTCTTTCCCGTTCGCCGAACCGTCATTGGCAACAAAAATCAACTCGCTACCAAGCGAGGCGTGGATACCGCCTTGATTGCCAATCGAGACCCAGGAGCTTAGGTTCCCAGGCCGAATGTCTTGAACCAAAGATCCAGCACTGTTTCCGTCGGAGACGTACAGTTCCAAGCCATTTTGATTGTCAATGTACCAATAAAACAACTTGTCATCGGTCACGCCTTGCTCCCAATAGCGCGCACCGTCGCCACCATCATCAATATCGGTGATATCAAGATCAACAAGCGTGTTACCGGAGATGTTATAAAAGTCGTTTTGCAACCATTGGGTCTGTCCCCGCGCGTATA
>CAZBBZ010000289.1:0-4307 GCA_964489925.1 uncultured Rhodobacterales bacterium | reverse complement strand
CACGGGCCGTCGATTGCCCTCTTTTCGAACCACGTCGCTCTGGGCTCTAAGCGGCCATTCCTTTGTTGCTTGTTGGTACTAACCCAAAAATCTATCCAGCGGGCAGCTCGCGGGTCTGCACCCTGTGAAATGCCAACAGTGCCACGACACCAATAATCGCCGCTCCATAAATCAACGGCGTGCCTGCTAACAACAGAACGGCCAGTCCCAAGCGCAAACCGCACTCCCATAGTGCGAGTGGCGCGCGGTCGAACCGTGCCAATGCGCTGGCCAGTAAGTAAAGCGACCCTAACAGGCGCACCAAAAGCCAGCTCAAAGCCATCCAATCCACCTTGCCGTCGTATCCCGGCAAATACTTAATGGCCGCGCCTTCACTTTCGGGATCAATCATCGCGGCCTCGATCAGCAATAGTTCTGGATAGAAGGCAAAGACAAAGGGGATCACGAACATCACGATGCCGACGCGCACGGCTGCGAAACCTGTGGACATGGGCTCGGCCTTGGTGATGGACGCAGCGGCGAAGGCGGCTAGGGCCACGGGCGGCGTGATGGCAGAGGCGACAGCGAAGTAGAAGATAAACATATTTGCCGCAAAGACCGAAATCCCAAGCCCCGCTAACACAGGACCCATCAAAAGGGCGACGTTGATATAGGCGGGTACGGCGGGCATGCCCATGCCCAGAAGGATCGCAAGCAACATGGTGACAAAGAGGGCGGCGAATTGGAAGACCGCCGAGCCGTCAGAGCCCAGATTAAGCCCTTGCAACCATTGCAGCACGTCGAGCGAGATGAAGAAGGGCATGCCGGTGAATTTCAGGCAGAAGTCGATGATCGAGACGGCCAAGAACATCAGGTAGAGTGTTGCAATCAACTTGCCTGCATCCGCAAAAGAATGCAGCAGCTTGGAGGGTTGGGCGCGTAGCTCTGGATCGAGAAACAGGGCGAAACAAAGGACGATGACCGCCCACCAGCCCGCACTACCCGCATCTCCGGCGGCGTTTTGGATCAGTTGAAGGATCCATGGCAATGAGGTCGCGCGGCAACCGCCGCTCTCAAGAAATACCCGTTCTGCGCCCAATAGACCACCGAGCCAGCCACAACCGACGTGTTCCTTGCTCGTCAGCAGCAGGATCAGGATCACCAGAATGGGAAGGAAAATCATCACGAGATTCAGGATGTCTTGGCGATCAATCCACATGTCCTCGGTCAGTTCACCGATAGGCTTGATACCTTGCTTGCGCGCTTGGAAGACCACCGATAAAAACAGGCAGAGAAAATAGGCCAATGCGGGGATCGCGGCGGCGATGATCACCTCGTTGTAAGGCACGCCGGTGAGGGCTGCCAAAAGGAAGGCCGCCACGCCCATAACCGGGGGCATGATTGAGCCGCCGGACGAAGCCGCTGCCTCCATTCCACCGGCAAAAACTTTGGAAAATCCGCGTTTAATCATCATTGGGATCGTCAGCACCCCGGTGGACAAGACGTTAACAATAGGACCGCCAGAGATCGTGCCAAACATTGCCGAGGATACGATTGCTGCATGCGCTGGTCCGCCGCTTAGGTTCCGGGTCCAGCGAAAGGCGAGTTTAATTAGCGATCGACCACCCGCAGAGGCGCCGAACAACGCGCCAAGGATCAAATACGGAAAGATTTCGTTCAAGATAATATCTAGGAACCGTCCCAGCAGGCCAGAGGCATTGTTGACCAAAATATCATGCACCCGAGGTCGCCCGTCGATCAACATGCGCGGCTCACCCCCGATTTTGGTGACAAGATATTTGTTGATGTCGTCCGTCCCAAAGAAATACCAAACGAGCACGGTGCCGATGGTATAAGCGGTCACAAGAATTGCGACGAGCACGAGCGGTAGGCCCCAAACCTTCACGTTATAGGCAAGGAAAACCACGGTGGCTAAGCCGACAATCAAGACCAGCCAAGGACCGGTTGTGTTCAGACACTTCGGATCCTCGACCGTCGTCGGGGCGGGCAAGCCAAATAAATCAGCGTCTTCGCGGGCGATTTGCATGCTTTGCTCGATCAACAGCGCGCGGTCGCCGGTGATGCGATCAATGATGCAGACAGCCTCAATCTCGGCCAGATAGGTCAGTGAGATGGTCACCGCCATCACTACCAGAGCGACATCCATGAACAGGCCAAAACAACGCCGCAGCTTGCCGCGATCCGCCCAAGCGCGCCACATAGAATGGTGCAAGGCCACGATCAGCATCATCAGTGAGAATACGAAGGGGTAATAATACTCGAACCGAAATTTACGGATGACGAAATGGGGATCACCTGTGACGTCTTTGGCCCATTGGTCCAAGCCAGGGATACCCGGCATGGCGTTTATCAGGCCTAAGATCACAAAGAAAATTGAAAGCCAGTAAACAAGGCGCGGGGCTAGTCCACGCTGATTTTGTGTCGCGACGGATGCGTCTGACATAATTGGCCCTCAATCCCCGAAAAAAAGGGCCGCGACGGATCGCGACCCCATGTTGATCCGCCAGCTTATGGCTTGGCGCAATCAGGCACGACCATGCCCGCTTCTTCATAGGCCGCAACAGCGCCCGGATGGTATTTCACCGGAACCGCACCACAAAGACCAAAGCCGACAGTGCCGACATTTGTGGTCGCCATGAAAGGGGTCTTGTTCAAGAACGTGTCCGCATTGGCAATCACGGCCGCTGTCAGGGCCTTGGCCGTGTCAAAGTCCATATCTTTATGGACAACTTCTGCGCCAACAGTGGTTGGGCTGCGCCACCGCCCATCTGCAGAAATCACCGTCAGACCATCTGGTATTTTTATGTCCGCTAGATCAAACTCTATACCCGCTGTGCCAGGGCTTTTTAGATATTTCTTCATGCCTTCGCTTTCCCAGACGTCGATGGGTATCGACCAAAGCGTCATGTCCCCTGCCGCCAATGACCGTGTGATCCGCCCATCAGGAAAGGTGATCGGGAGCATCATCACATCCGCCGAGCCGTCAGCAATGGCCTTGGGCATTTGGCCCCAGCTCATTTGCAGGCCAGTGTAATCTTTGCCGTCTTCAAGACCTGTGACGAACTGAAGAATTTGGCGGTCATTGGTTAGGGCTGCGCCCCGTGGTGGGCCGTTCAGAACGATTTTACCAGCCACATCGTCCCAACCAGTAATGCCAGAGCTGTTATAGGCATAAAGGCCGAAACCTCCGTAGTTGTAGGTGTGTAGCACGCGAACATTGCTCACCAGTTCGGCACCACCTTCTTTACCAAGTGCGGCATATGGGCCAGCACCGCGTGACATCAAGAAGGTCAAGATCAGCGGCGAAATGGAAACATCGGTCTTGCCTTCAGCCAAGTTCTGCAAAGAATTCGTCGCCGTTTGGCTGTCGAGTACCTGAAAATCAGCGATTCCTTTGGCCGAGGCTATTTCCGCCAAAGTGGTCATCGCCGTGAACGGCACTGTGCCCGGAGGCCCGGTTTCAGCAGTTAAAATGGTTTGTGCAGATGCGGTGCTTGCCAATACGCCAAAGGCGGCGGCAAAGACTGCTGCTAGTTTTTTGTTAGGCATGAATTCCTCCCAGAATGCCGGTTGTGGTCTTATGGGCGCATTTGTTGCGCCGCTTTATTGTTCAAGATTGTTCAAGCTCTACCGCGCTTTGAATATAGTAGTGCCGGGTCGGGCAGTTGATTTGAGCGACCGCGTGAAGGCGCAGAATTTTCGCTTTCGTTTTGCGCGCGCTGGCAGCGCCTTCATCCGCGGCGATCAACCGATCAATCAGTTGCAAAGCCCACTGGTATTCCTCGTCAGCGACGGCTGATTCAATGGCCGCCCTTACCGCCGCAGGCCCACCTGCCAGCTTGATCATGCGCTTGGCTTCATCGCTTGGCGCAAGCGGGCTAAGCGACGTGGGGTTGCCGTCAAACCAACCAACTGTGCCAACAAAATAGGCTCGCACGGCAAAATCCACGCGACCATAATACTCGCGCAAATTCGGATTTTCTGCCAAGTGATCGGGCAGTTTCACGCTATGGGCCAGTTCATCAATTGTGTGGCCCGCGTCCATGCCGTTGCGGGTCTCGGTCACGATATGACGGATTGCGTCGCGGTATTCGCTCAAGGCGGTTTGGATGGCATCCGCGCCAAACAACGCCTTCGTATGGCCCGGCCCCAAAACCTCTGGCTTGAACGCCATCAGCAAATCCATCGTATCCGCCCAAGTGTCGAACTCGCGGTATTCCGTGCCACGGATCGCATAAAGATTGGGGAACGAACGGTAGAAATTATCGCCGCCGATCAGCACCTTTTTATCTGCGTACCAAACCACC
>CAZBBZ010000288.1:0-4307 GCA_964489925.1 uncultured Rhodobacterales bacterium | reverse complement strand
GATCGAAGGGCAGGCCAATGGCCTCGCATAGACGCGTCAGCGCCGCCTTTGGGTCGCGCCGCACATCAAAACTATCCACCACCACCGGATGCAGCCCAAGCGACGCCGCTTGATCAAATAGCAGTGTTTGCTGTGTGAACCCGATATCGTTGAGGGTCGGGTTTTCGCGTTTTTTGGCATAGCTTGCCAACACCCGCGCGGGATGGCGGATCAGAAACACATGCCGGGCTGTGTTCATCCAACTGGTGTCAAACTCACCAAGCATATGGTGGCAAAGATGTTTTTGATAAAAATGCGTGTGGCCCGCCGGGTCCGGCATGGCGCATCTTTGGGCCAGCTTGTCTGTATCGGTTTCATCCGCCGCCATAATTGCGGCGCCCATCGGGTGATCCAAACCTGAGTGATGCAGATAGGCGGCATAATAAGGCTCGTCCCACACGCCAAAATCGGCGCGCGCGCCAAAGCTATACATCATCGCAGTAGATAGATTTCGCGGACCGGACCAACAGGCGATTTGCATCTATGGACCGCCTTAAGCGACCAGCTTTTCGGCAGCTTGCAAATCAACGCTGACCAACTGGCTGACCCCTTGTTCGGCCATGGTCACACCGAATAAACGGCTCATGCGCGCCATGGTAACCGGGTGGTGCGTGATAATCAAAAAGCGCGTGTCGGTCTTGCGGGTCATTTCATCGAGCAGATCACAAAAGCGCGTCACATTGGCATCATCCAGCGGTGCATCGACCTCATCGAGCACACAGATCGGCGATGGGTTGGCCAAGAACACCGCAAAGATCAGCGACATCGCTGTCAGCGTTTGCTCACCACCGGATAGCAACGACAGGGTCGACAGCTTTTTGCCCGGCGGTTGGCACATGATTTCCAGCCCAGCTTCCAGCGGATCATCGCTTTCCACCAACACAAGTTTTGCGTCGCCACCCCCAAAGAGGTGCGTGAACAGCTGCGAGAAATTCTTGTTCACTTCTTCAAAAGCATCGATCAGCCGCTGACGACCCTCTTTGTTCAAGCTCTCGATTCCGTCTTTCAGCTTTTCAACGGCCGCCACCAAATCTTGGCGCTCTGCATCTAGGCTGTCATGTTCGGTCTGCACTTCGGTCGCGTCTTCTTCGGCGCGCAAGTTCACCGCGCCCAAAGCATCCCGCTGACGACGGAATTTTGCCACGTCGATTTCGATCTTTTCAACCGACGGCATGGTCGTTGGATCAACGTCCAATTCTTCAAGCAACTTTTCAGGCGTGGTTTCCGCCGCCTCGGTGATGCGTTCGGCGCATTGCGCGACTTGTTCGGATGCGGCTTCACGCACTGCATCAGCGCGCGCACGGGCTTCGCGCGCTTCGGATGCCGCGCGTTCTGAATTGCGCTCTGTGTCTTCGGCTTCGCGCAAAGCGGTTTCTGCAACGGCCAAAGCGTCGGCTGCAACTTTCGCTTCTTCTTGCGCCGCTTCAATCGCTTCGGCCAGCGCCTTGCGCCGCCTGGCGATCAGATTTGGCGCGGTATTGGCCAGCTCTAGGCTGTTCTTGGTTTCTTCAATCCGCTCTTCAAAGGCTTCAATCCGCTGGCCCGCGTTTTCTTTGCGCAAGCGCCAGCCGGACAGTTCCTTGGCGATGTCCTGCGCGCGGGCAACCCGTGCGTTATGTTCGCGCAGCAACTCATCAACCGCCGCACGCGCCGCCAATGCGTCAGAGCGTTTCGCCGCCACAGAGGTCTTTGCCGCCTCAAGCCGCTCTTGAGCATCCGTCAAGTCTTCAAGCCCTGCGCGTTCTTCGGTCAGGGTCGCGAGCGTATTTTCCGCCTCGGCCGCTTCTTCGCCGCGCCGCCCGATGGTATGGGCAAAATTCTCGATCTTGTCGGACAATAGCGCAATGTCGGCTTCCGCCCGCACCGCCCGCCGATTGGCCGCGTTCTGCGCAGTTTCTGCCGCACGGCGCGCTTCACGCGCCGACGCTTCTGCCGCCACCGCACTCGCAAGCGCTGTCTTGGCCGCTTGAAAGGCTTGCTCAGCGCGATCCGCTTCGGTGGTTACTTCAGTTTGACGGTTTTTCAGCACGACCAGATTGCGTCGCTGTTCCAAAACAATCGCCGCTGATCCCGTGTCATCGCCGGGCGCAAGCCGGAAGCCATCCCAACGCCACATGCCCCCTTCTAGGCTGACCAAACGCTGACCGGGCTGCAAATCCGCTTGCAGACGGTCGCCCGCCTCGTGATCCACCAGACCAATCGCTGCCAAGCGCCGCGCCAACACGCCGGGACCATTCACATAGTCCGACACGGCGCGCGTGCCTTTTGGCAAAGGCGGAGGCGAGCCATAAGGCGCCAATGCGACCCAACCGGTTGCGCCACCCCCTTCGGGGGCTTTCAGATCATCCGCCAAAGCCGCGCCCAAAGCGCGTTCAAAGCCATCATCAACTTCAACCCGGTCCAACAATTGATCGCTGTCATCACGATCCCGCGCCACCAAGCGCTCTAGCGCTTCAACCTCGCGAGCGGTCACAGCCTTTTCGCCATTGGCCGCCGACAAAGCACCGCGCGCTTGGCTTTCCCCGGTTTGCGCCGCTTCGCGCGCAGCTTCTGCCGCTTCCAGCGCCGCTTCTGACGCGGTCAAATCGCCGCTCACCTCGTTCAGCGCTTGGGTCGATGCGTTCAATTCTTGCTGGGCTATTTCTAACTGACCATTGGCCTCGGCTTGCGCTTTAGACGCGCCCTCAACTTCGCGGCGCTGACGCTCGACAAAGCCATTCGCATCTTCAATCCGCCGATTTAGCGCCGTGTGCCGCGCTTCTAGCTGCGCCAGTTGTTCGGTTGCTTCTTCTAACCGAGACTCGTCCTCGGCCAAAGCGCCACCAACTTCTTCTGCCTTTAGGCGCACTTCGGCGTGACGATCCTCGTGGCCTTTTAGCAAGCCTTCGATCTGCTCGGCTTCCCAAGCCAACCGCTTAATGGTCTCGTCCGCATCCGTATCCAGCGCCTTTTCACGCTCGAAATCTTCCATCGTCTGTTCAAGGCGGTTTTCAAGCGTCTCGATCGAAGCCAATGCCCGGTCCCGTTCTGCATCAATCGTTTCCAACTCGACTTGCAATCGGTGCAGGGCCGCGTTTTTCTCGGCCTCTTTGTTGCGCAGGGGCGGAACACAAATTTCAGCTTCTAACCGCGCCGCAGCCGTGGCCGTGGCCGTCTTTTGTGCAGCAGCGGCTGCCAAGTTTAACTGGTTCAAATCCGTTTGCGCGCCGGCAAAGGCTTCTTGCGCTTCGGACCAACGACGATACAGCAACACGCCTTCAAACTTGCGCAATTCTTCGGATAACTCGCGATATCGCGCCGCTTGGCGGGCTTGTTTGGCCAAGCTGGTCAACTGACTGGCAAGCTGTTCCAGTATGTCATCCACACGGGCCAAGTTCACTTCGGTCCCGTTCAGTTTCAACTCGGCCTCATGGCGACGCTGATAAAGACCGGAAATCCCGGCAGCTTCTTCCAGCACCCGGCGCCGGGCTTTGGGCTTGGCGTTTACCAACTCAGAAATCTGCCCTTGGCGTACAAGGGCCGGGGAATGCGCCCCGGTAGAGGCATCCGCAAACAGCATCTGCACATCGCGTGCGCGCGCGTCCTTACCGATGACTTTATAGGCGGACCCCGCATCCCGCGTGATCCGACGCACTACATCAATCGTGTCGTTCGCGTTGAACGCAGGGGGCGCTGTGCGGTCCTCGTTTTCCAAGGTCAGCGTGACTTCGGCATAATTGCGCGCCGGACGCGACGAGGCGCCGTTAAAGATCACGTCTTCCATGCCAGAACCACGCATCGCTTTGGGGCGGTTTTCCCCCATCACCCAACGCAAAGCTTCCAACAGGTTCGACTTCCCACAGCCATTTGGCCCCACAACACCGGTCAGCCCATCGGCAATAACCAGTTCAGTGGGGTCAACAAAGCTCTTAAAGCCCAAAAGTCGCAGCTTAGAAAATCGCAAGTGGTGTGCCCGTCATTCAGACCCGCTAATCGCAGCAGGGGTCGATTCTTGTTTTTTGTCATTTTGACGACTGTTCTTGTGGGGAGTCAATAAATTCCCCTTCATATCGCGGCCCCGGCCGAGTTATCCACAATATATCGTTTCTATCCACAGGCTTGGGCGCAAAGGTTCTTGATTGGTTCCAAACCCGCAGAGCCGCAAAAGGTCCAAGTGCTGATCCATCAGGCGACGTTAAGTCAGTTAGAATAATCTTGACGCGCCCCCAACCAACGGCCACAACATGCGCCTGAGGTTCCCGGACTTGGGCGAAGCCCTACGGGAAGAA
>CAZBBZ010000287.1:0-4325 GCA_964489925.1 uncultured Rhodobacterales bacterium | reverse complement strand
CCCCCGACGTGCATAAGATGGGGGTGGCAATTTCAGCGTAGTGGTAAAGCCATCGGCCAAACCCGCCTCAGCAAGCAATGCTTTGGCCTTTTCCGGGTCATACATAGAGCCCGGTGTTAGGTCCAAATAGGCTGGATTATGAGGTGCGAAATGCGTACCAATCGGCGTGCCATAGCCAAACATCGCTCCGTCAATAATCGCTTGGCGGTCAATCGCATGGGAAATTGCTTGGCGCACCAGAATATTATCCAACGGTGGCATCATGTTGTTGGTCGACAAAATCGTTTCGCCCTCGGTCGAGCCAACCAGCACGTTAAAGCGCGGGTCCGCATCAAACTGAGGCAGGTTTTCCGGGGCAGGGTAGCCAGCAAACGCGTCGATATCTTCGGCCATCATCGCCGCAAAAGCCGCTGTTGGCTCGGAAATAAACTTGAACGTCGCTTTGTCCAGCACCGCGGGCACACCCCAATATTGCGGGTTGCGCACCAGCTCAACACTATCGCCCTTGTTCCAAGTCTGGAACTTGAACGCGCCTGTCCCGATGGGCATGGACTGAATGGTTTCAATGCTTTCAGGCGCCACAATCACGGCGTCGCCCCAAGCCAGATTGAACAGCAAATTACCGTTTGGTTCTGCCAAAGTGACCGTCACCGTGGTCGGATCAACCACCGTGACTTCGGCAATGCCTTCAAACAGCGCTTTTTGCGCGTTTGCACTTTCTTCAGCGCGCGCACGATCCAGTGAGAATTTTACATCCTCGGCATCCATCGTTGTGCCATCATGAAAGGTGACATTCGAGGCCAGCGTGAAGGTATAGGTCAGCCCATCGTCTGAAATTGCCCATTCACGCGCCAAACCAGGATTGACCGAACCATCCGGCCCAAAGCGCGTCAGCCCTTCAAACACATTGGAATAAAGCACCTGATCAATGGCCCCCGCAGCTGCCGAGGTCGGATCAAGATGCGGCGGTTCCAACTGCATACCAATGGTAAGCTCGGTATTGGCCGCAAAAGCAGTGGAGGCTGTCAGCGCCAGAACGCTGGTGAGCGTGGTCAGTTTCATGAAGAAAATCCCTGTTTTATTTCGTTAAATTCTGGATAACACGCACAGCTCGCTTGGGAAAAGGGGAGAGTTGGTACATATTTCCCGACTAGGTTTTTTCACCCGTCAATAAATCCACCAAAACCTCGGCCATCACCATGGCGCTGTCGATCATGTCTTGCACGTCAATAAACTCATCGGGCTGATGCGCCAATTCCAAAATGCCGGGTCCATAGGCGATACAGTTTTTCAGCCGCCCAATCCTGTCAATATGCTTTTGATCGTAAGTCCCCGGCGACACCACATAATCCGGCGTCTTGCCCATCACCTTATCAATCGCCTGCGCTGTGGCGGTGACAATCGGCGCGTCCTTGTCGGTCATGCTTGGGATCACATGGTGCAAATCCCGCAAATCATAACGGAAAGAAGGGCGTTTGGCTGCAACCCGGTCCAAAACCTCGCGAAACTCTGTGCGCACGTCCTCGAATTTTTCCTCAATCAAAAAACGCCGATCAATCACCATGCGCGCGCTATCCGGCACACAAGGGGCCGGAAAGCCGGTAAAGTCCGGCTCGTGATCCGCTTCGCCCCCATGCACCGAATTGATGTTCAGCGTTGACTGTTTTGCCCCTTCAGGGACCACTGGCATGTCCGTGCGCTTTTCAGCCAAAGCCGGAAACAAGCTGTCTTCCATTTCCGCGATCACCGCCCCCATATGGCGCACTGCGCAATCGCCCAAAAACGGCATCGACCCATGGGCAATTCGCCCATAGGTTTCCAGTTCAGCCCACCAAACCCCGCGATGCCCCAAACAAATGCGATCTTTGTTCAAGGGCTCTGGAATAATCACATGATCCACCCGATGGGACGCAAAATATCCTTGTTCGGCCAGATAAGCGACACCGCCATAACCCCCCGTTTCCTCGTCCGCAGTGGCGCTAATTTCAATGGCGCCAGAAAAATCGGGAAAGGCCTCGATAAAGGCTTCGGCGGCGATGATGCTGGTGGCCAAGCCGCCCTTCATATCGCAAGTGCCGCGCCCATAGATGCGCCCGTCCTCCAATTCTCCACCAAAGGGGGCCTTGGTCCAGCCCATGCCCACCTCAACCACATCAATATGGCTGTTAAAGTGAACGCAAGGCCCAGCTCCCTTGCCCTCATAGCGGGCAACCAAATTCCAGCGCGGGTATTTTTCACTATCCCCCGGCGCACCCTTGGCGCGGATCAACTCCACGTCAAAGCCACGCGGGGCAAGACGCGCTTTTAGAAACTCGCAAATCTCACGATAGTTTTCTCCCGGAGGGTTTAACGTCGGGATTTGAACCAGCGCTTGGGTCAAAGCGATCAGATCGTCGCGTTTATCGGCAATTCGGTCAAATATCATGCGACTAGACTGTCCCAGTCCTATCCAACTGGCAAGGCTGCACTTTCCTCTTGCTACAAATACCTCCGCCGGAGGCAATCCAAGTAAAATAATGTTGCGCGGGGCAACCGCGCGACACCGCCTAGGTTTAGATACAGCGCCCCCCATCCACTTCCATCGCAACCCCAGTAATCATCGAGGCTTCGTCAGAACACAGATAAAGCGCGGCATTGGCCAAATCTTCTGGCGTCGAAAACCGTCCAATCGGGATCGTTGCCAAAAACCTTGCACGGTTTTCTGGTGTGTCGCCGCCCATGAATGATGCCAGCAGCGGCGTTTCTCCGGCCACAGGGCAAAGAGCATTCACCCGCACGCCGCTCGATGCCAGTTCCACGGCCATAGATTTTGTGGCCGTTATCATCCAACCCTTGCTCGCAGAATACCAACTCAGATTAGGACGCGGTGAAATCCCGGCAGTAGAGGCGAGGTTCAAAATTGCACCCTTCCCAGCAGCTTTCATTTTAGGAACGAGGTGGCGCGCCGTCCAAAAGACAGACTTGGCATTGACCGCAAACACCTTATCAAAATCTGCTTCTGAAATATCTTCCATCGGGCTTGGCAAATGGGTGGTGCCTGCGTTGTTCACCAATATATCGACCGTTTCAAAATGTGCGGCCATCGCCGCGACGTCCCTATCTTGGCTCACGTCCGTTGTGATCGCATCACCGCCAATTTCATCCGCGATTTGTTTTGCCGCATCGCCGTTTAAGTCCGCGACCAAAACCTGTGCACCTTCTGCTGCGAAACGCCGCGCTATTCCGGCGCCAAAGCCAGATGCGCCGCCTGTTACAATCGCTGTTTTATCCTTTAATCGCATGTCAGCCTCCCTCAGCCGTGCAGATTCGCAATGGTTTTGAGCCGCGAAAACCCATAGAGCGCATCGAACCCTTTTTCGCGCCCATGCCCGGATTGCCCAACGCCGCCAAAAGGCAGCTCAACACCGCCCCCCGCACCATAATTGTTGATGAATACCTGCCCCGCATGGAGCGCACGGGCCACCCGCATCTGCCGCGCGCCATTATCGCTCCACACGCCTGCGACCAGACCATATTTCGTACCATTGGCAATCGCGATGGCGTCGTCTTCGTCCTCAAAAGGCAAAACCACCTGAAGCGGGCCGAACACTTCGTCTTGGGCCAAGGCGTGATCGGGGTTCAAGCCGCCAACCAAAAGGGGGGCAATATAATGCCCGGCTTCGGGCGCATCATCGGCAATCTTGCCGCGCGCTAAGACATCGCCGCTCATGGCTTGCTCATAAAAGCCTTCCACCCGTTCTTTTTGTTTGGCCGAAATCAACGGGCCTAAGTTATGATCCTCAAGGGCAGGGCCTGCAACAAAGGCGTCATAACGCGCCGCCATTTTGCCAATCACCTCGTCCAGAACCGAACGCTGCACCAAAATACGACTGGCCGCCGAACAGGTTTGCCCCGCGTTTTGAATGCCTGCATTGACCAAAAAGGGCAGGGCCGCATCAATATCCGCATCCTCAAACACGATCTGCGGGGATTTCCCGCCCAACTCTAGCGTCACTGGCACAGTATTCCTGCCAGCCGCCGCTTGAATTTCGGCACCCACAGGGACGGACCCGGTAAAAGAAATATGATGAACACCGGGATGTGCGGCAAGTGCTGCCCCCACATCGCGCCCCAATCCGGGCACCACGTTTAACGCGCCTTTTGGCAAGCCCGCCTCGCGCGCGATATCCGCAAAAGCCAGTGCGGTTAAACAGGCGTCTTCGGCAGGTTTCAAGACACAGGCATTACCCATGGCCAAGGCCGCCCCAACCGAGCGACCAATGATCTGCATCGGATAATTCCACGGCACGATATGCCCGGTAACGCCGTGCGGTTCGCGCAGGGTC
>CAZBBZ010000286.1:0-4333 GCA_964489925.1 uncultured Rhodobacterales bacterium | reverse complement strand
CCCCAATTATACGATTGGTTTGGGTGCAAATCTGCGCTTGAAAATAGGGTTCAAAGGCGCGCAGCAACATCGCCTCGCGCGCTGCGTTGATGTTTTTAAGCTGCGCCATGTGACGGTCCCGAAACACAGGCTCAAAGAAATCAAAACAGCCACGCCCTTTGCGTTTGGCTTCATAAAGTGCGTGATCGGCTTCTGTCAGCAAGCGGTCCAGATCATCACCGGGGGCGGCCATGCTGATCCCAATGCTTGCGCCGATTTGACAAAATTCATCGCCGTATTCGATCGGCTCTTTCATCGTGTTCACAATGCGCTGTGCAGCGGCTGCGGCTTCAAGGTTAGAGCCTGCGTTTTGTTGAACAATGACAAACTCATCTCCCCCCACGCGGGCCACAAAGTCTGAACTGCGCACCGCGCGGCGCAACACATCTGCCGCCTTGCGCAAGACCTGATCGCCCGCGTCATGCCCCATGGTGTCATTGACCGCTTTGAATTTATCCAAATCCACATGCAACAACGCGGTCTGCGCGCCAGACTTGGTCGCATCGTTCAAAATCTGATCCAAATGAGCCGCCAAAGCCCGGCGATTTGGCAAATCCGTTAAGGGATCGTGAAACGCTTGATATTCAAGTTGTTGCTTTGCTTTGGCCAGCGCAGAGGATTTTTGCATCAGCTCATCAATGGAAATCTCGACCGAAACGACGTTCCCCTTTGGGGTTTCGCTTTTGATCCGCCGAAGCCAATTTCCTGCGACGCGCATGTCTTTTTGCCAACCACCCTGCACCCGGTGGCGATTCAACTCTAGTTGCAGCTTTGTCGGCGCAGCGTCTGGGGTATGTTTCGATGCAATTTTGGCTTTGATCATTTCTTCGAAATAGATCGGTTGGGTCAACAGATTTTCGGGCAATACATTCAAGTCGCCCTTAAGCGACTGTCGCACGGTTTCAGAACAAGCAATAACGCGGTCATTTCGATCAAACACGGTCATCTTAAATGGAACCGAAGCGACCGCGTCCATCAGCACAGCAAGTGCTTCCTCGGGGGCGACAATGTCGCCTTTGTCGTGGTCGTTCTGACCCACCATGAACAAACCTCTGCGCGTTTTGGTAGATCGTTAGACTAATGCCGAGAAGTTAATGAATTGGCGCGCTCCTACGGAAATAGAGGTAACCTGCGGGTCAAATTGTCCCGTGCATTTTATGAAGTTGTTAGACCAAGCGGTGCGCAAAATTGCAATTCATGTCGCTGTCGCACTTGCGCCGAAGCCTCGCGCGGGGTTTGGTCAAGGCGTACAATCAAAGAGGCGAACGGACCATGAATGTAGGATTTATCGGGTTAGGGAATGTGGGCGGAAAATTGGCGGGCTCGCTTTTGCGAAACGGAGTTGATGTCACCGTGTTTGACCTAAACGCCGATGCCATGGCCGCTCTGGTGCAAGCAGGGGCTAAAACCGCCACAAACCCTGCCGATCTGACCGATAAGGTGGATGCAATAATCACCTGCTTGCCATCGCCCGCCGCCTCTGCCGCTGTGATCGAGGGCGCAGATGGTGTGTTATCCGCATTGAAGGCGGGGCAAATCTGGATGGAAATGTCCACCACAGATGAGGCAGAGGTCAAACGCCTTGGCGCGCTCATCGCTGACAAAGGGGCCCATGCGGTTGATTGCCCGGTTTCGGGCGGTTGTCACCGCGCGGATACGGGCAATATTTCAATCTTTGCAGGCTGTGAGCGTGCGACGTTTGAGGCGATCTTGCCGCTGCTGACCAAGATGGGCCGCCGGGTGCTGCACACGGGCGATCTTGGCAGTGCGTCGGTCCTAAAGGTCGTGACCAACTACCTAGCCACGGCCAATCTGATTAGTTGTTGCGAGGCACTGGTGACCGCCAAAGCTGCGGGAATGGATCTTGCCACCACCTATGAGGCGATTGCGATCTCCAGCGGGACATCATTTGTGCATGAAACCGAAAGTCAGGTAATCCTAAACGGGTCACGCGATATCAACTTCACGATGGGGCTGGTGGGCAAGGATATCGGCTTGTTCCAATCCATCGCCGAAAAAGCGGGCGTCGCATTGGAACTGTCCCCGCTGATGGTCGAGATTTTCAAGGACGGGGCGGACCGCTTTGGCCCAGATGAATGGTCGCCCAACATCATCAAACGCTTAGAAGAAACGACGGGCCTTAGCATCACCGCCCCCGGTTTTCCCGCAGAGATGACCGACTTTGAGCCCGAAGAACCGGGTTATGAGGTGGTGGTGAAGCGGGGCTAGGACGGCTGTGACTGGATCCCAAGGTCAAGCCTTGGGATGCCCGCTTCACCTTTAGTGATTGTCCCTTGGCAAATCTTTCGCCACGGCGCGATACTTCACCGCCATTTCCAAACACCCGCCTTGCGCCAACTGGCCGACGTTTGTGCGGTACAGCTCTTGCCAAGGGGTTTGGTGATGCAACTCAGGCGCTACCCAAGCCGCGCGCCGCGCGGCCCAATCCTCATCTGACACAACCGCGTTCAGCGTTCCCGCATTCAGATCAAGCCGCACCGTATCTCCGGTCTGCAAAAGCGCCAAGCCACCGCCAACAACCGCCTCGGGCGAGGCATTCAGGATCGAAGGGCTTTCAGAGGTTCCAGATTGGCGTCCATCCCCGACAGTGGGCAAATGATTGATGCCCGCGCGGATCACATGATCGGGGGGCTGCATATTCACCACTTCGGCCGAGCCTGGATAGCCCACACAACCAACACCACGAATAAACAGAATGCAGTTTTCGTCTATTTTCAAATCTGGGTCATTCAGTCGGTCGTGATAATCTTCTGGCCCTTCAAAAACGATGGCGCGGGCATCCATCACACCTTTTGATCCCTCGCGGTTCAAGAACCGTTCTTGAAAGTCCGCCGAAATCACGCTGGTTTTCATGATCGCGCTGTCAAACAAATTGCCAGACACCACGATAAACCCAGCCTTTTGCCGCATCGGATTCGACATCGGGCGGATTACATCCGTATCAAGGCTGCGCCGATCCTTGATATTTTCGCCAACCGTTTTGCCAGTAACCGTCATCGCATCAAGCGCCAACTGGTCGCTGAGCTCGCCCATCACCGCAGGCACACCGCCTGCGCGGTAAAAGCCTTCGCCTAAATGCTCGCCTGCGGGCTGCATGTTCACGAGCAGCGGCAAGTCAAATCCGTGGGTCTGCCAATCGGTCACGCCCAACTCGACCCCCATATGCCGGGCAACCGCTTGCAAATGCGGTGGCGCGTTGGTGGAGCCCCCAATCGCGGTATTCACCTTAATCGCATTCAAAAACGCATCCCGCGTCATCACCGCAGAGGGGCGCAAATCTTCATGCGCCATCTCAACACTGCGCTTTCCTGTGGCAAAGGCCATGTCCATGCGGGCCTTAAACGGGGCAGGGATGGCGGAATTGCCCGTTAGGGTCATGCCCAAAGCTTCGGCCATGGCATTCATCGTGCTGGCCGTGCCCATGGTGTTGCAATGCCCAAGCGAAGGCGCTGACGAGCAAACCCGTTCGATAAACTCATCATAATCAATTGTGCCTTCGGCCAGTAATCGGCGGCTTTCCCAAACAATCGCACCAGAGCCTGCGAGTTTCCCTTGCCAATGCCCATCAAGCATCGGCCCTCCGTTAAGCGCAATCGCTGGCAAATCAGCCGTCGCCGCGCCCATCAACATCGCAGGTGTTACCTTGTCACACCCGGTGGTCAGAACGACGGCATCAATCGGATAGCCATGTAGCACTTCGACCAAGCTTAGATATTGAAGATTGCGATCTAAGGCGGCTGTGGGCCGCTTGCCGGTTTCTTGAATGGGGTGAACAGGAAATTCCATCGGAATACCGCCAGCCTCGCGAATGCCCGCCTTGATCCGATCGACCAAAAAAACATGGATTTTGTTGCAAGGCGCAAGGTCGGATCCGGTCTGCGCAATGCCAATAATCGGCTTGCCAGACTGCAGTTCTTCCCGCGTGAACGTGTGGTTTTGATAGCGTTCAATATAAAGCGCGGTCATGCCCGGATTATTGGGGTTGTCGAACCACTCTTGGCTACGCCATCTTCTGTTTGCGCGCATATCCATACCGTTGCATTCCTCCGGGTTGTTGTTTTTGAAACAGCCTGCCACCGCACGCGTATCCCACACAAGACAGGAATTGAGAATTTTGCGGGTTTTCACACTGGACAGGGCAAGCGCGCTGCCCTAAACACGCCGGACCCAAACGACGCTAGATGGCGATCGTACCCGTGCCCGGGTAGCTCAGGGGTAGAGCAGTGGATTGAAAATCCTCGTGTCGGTGGTTCAAATCCGCCCCCGGGCACCA
>CAZBBZ010000285.1:0-4335 GCA_964489925.1 uncultured Rhodobacterales bacterium | reverse complement strand
CACCAGATTGGCTGCTGGAGCAAAGTATTGCCCTACCGCCTGAGCGTTGATCCAGACGTGCAATCCATGCTGGACAAGGCGCGCGCTAAAGCCGCCCAAATTGCAGCTTTTGCGGATGCGGACCTAAGCGGTTTTACCCAGCTTGGGGGCAGTGGGCCGGGGCAATATCTTTCGGCCTTTAGCCAAATTGCGTTTCAGTTCCATGACTTTGATTTCAGTGGGCGCAGCGATGCCAAGCCGTTGGATATACAATCGCGCATCACGTCGTTTTTTGAAATCAGCATTGAATGGCGCCGCGACGAGGCGGGCTTGCACTGCGCCATTCTTGCGCGTGAAGATTTGTTTGACCAAGCGACCATTAAGCACTGGCTTGAAACTTATATGGCCTGCGTTCGGTCCATCTAAACCGGGTCGCGTTTATCGCCCAAACGGGCTTTGCAACCAGTTGCATTCACGGGCCGGTCCCCTAGACTTGTCGCTAGGTATCCCAAAAGGCTTGGGCAGGGCGAAAATTTTGAAATCAAGGCGCATAAGATGGCCGTAACACTGAAAGAGGTCGCTGCTCTCGCGGGTGTGTCCCGTTCTGCGGTGTCGCGTTGCTACACCAAAGGCGCGTCCGTATCGGTAAAGACGCGCGCCAAAATTGAACAAGCGGCAGATCAGTTGGGCTATCATCCCAACGCGCTTGCCTCGTCACTCACGACCGGGCGCACCAAACTGATCGGGCTGGTCAGCGACAATTTTCATAACCCGCTTTTTCTGGAAGTCTACGATCTGTTTACCCGTGGGTTACAAGAACGCGGCTTGCGCCCGCTTTTGGTCAATCTAAGCGGGGAAAACGACCCGGATGCGGCAGCAAGGATGTTGCGGCAGTATTCGGTTGATGCGGTGATTGTCGCGTCCTCGACCCTGCCGATCAGTTTTGCCGAAGGCTTTCATGCAGCCGGTGTTCCGGTGGTCCACTCCTTTGGGCGCTACGCAAAACAACCCGTGGTCAATGTGGTGGCGATCGACAATGAAGGGGCTGGACGCTTGGCGGCAGAATCACTGCTGGACCGAGGGTATCGGGACATTGCGATGTTGGCAGGCCCTCAAACCGCAACCTCGACCCAAGATCGCATGGCCGGGTTTCTTGATGCCCTCGCGGACACACCCGACGTTAAGGTCACGACCTCCTTTGCGCGCGCTTATTCTTATGATGCGGGGTGGCAAGAAATGCAGCGCCTGATGGCGGCTGGTCCATTGGCCGAGGCTTATTTTTGCGGGGATGATATTCTGTCGATTGGCGCTTTATCGGCGTTGCAAGCTGGGGGCAAATCGGTGCCGGGCGATGTGGGGATCATCGGGCTGAACGATATGGAAATGGCCCGCTGGAACAACATCAAGCTGACAACGATCCGCCAGCCAATCGCCGATGTGGTGCGCTTGTCCATTGAAATGGTCTGCGCCATGTTGGTGGACGATGGGGCGGAGACCAAAGCGCATTTGCTATCGTGCGACTTGGTCGAGCGTGGGACGTTACGAATGCGTTAGGGGCGGTGTTTGTGCCACTTGCCTGTCATCAGTATCATCGCTTGGTTGCGGTTCCCCCTCTTGATCCAAGTCGTCCAACAGGAGTTTCTTTACATTTATGCGAACGGTTTTGGGGCTCCCGCTTATAGGGGCCGCCCCTTTTGCAGGGGTAGGGATTGCACGTCTGGCCGCACGCCCGATTTGCCCAGCACTATGGGCGGCTAGAACTTTGGCCCCAACCAGCTTGGCATGAACGCCATATGCCGCCTGTTGGGAAATGCCCATGGTCTTGGTAATGCCCGCAATTTGCGCATCCCCCGCGCCCTTTGCATAAAGCCCTTTCCAAAGCAGCTGCGCAGGTGTTGCCCCGCTTGGTATGGGCGCGGCACTTATAGGCATGGCGGGCAATACAGGTGCAAGCCCTGCAGCAGCGATGGCTTGCAAAAAGCGGCGTCGATTGAGCGGCAGTTTCGGCGTTGTCATCCTGTCACCAGTTTAGCGCAAAGACGGCGGAACCGCATCCACCCAAGCCCCGTTTGCTTTGGCGGAGGCCACGCTTTGATGCACCGCCGCCATTGAACGCAAACCGTCGATCGCCGTCGGAAACGCCCCATGCGGTGCGCCCTTAATCGCAGCGGCCAAATCCACATAGATATTGGCCACGGCCATCGGAAACCCTTCGGGATGGGCAATCGCCACCCGGCTTAGGCGCGCCGCTTCATCCGATAGCCCGCTTTCGCCTTTTTCCATGATCTGCGTGCGGCCGCCGACGGGGGTGTACATCACCTGGTTCGGCTGTTCGGACAGCCATTTCATACCGCCAGTTTCGCCAAACACCTGAATATCAAACCCATGCTGACGCCCTATAGCAACCGAGCTGGTCCAAAGCCGCCCAACCGTCCCGCGCGAGAGGCGGAAATTCACCATTGCGTCGTCCTCCAGCTCGCGGCTAGGAATGGTTGAGGCGAAATCAGCACTCAAAGTTTCCACCTCATCGTTGGCGATAAAGCCTGCCATATGCAGCGCGTGAATACCGCAATCGGCAAACTGCCCGGACACGCCCGCCATCGCCGGATCATAGCGCCAACGCACCCGTGGATTGTCCGCATCGCTCGCGTCCCCATGATGTCCGTGGCTGAAACTTGCCACGATCAGACGCACCTTGCCGATGTCTCCATTGGCCACCATCTGGCGCATCTCGCGCACCATTGGATAGGCGGAATAGCAATAGTTCACCGCGCAAATTTTCCCCGAGGCTTTGGCAAGCGCGACGATTTCTTCGCCTTCTTCGACGGTCATCGTCATGGGCTTTTCGCACAGCACGTTAAAACCCGCTTCAAGAAAGGCTTTCGTGATTTCAAAATGCGTCGAGTTCGGCGTGGCCACCGTCACCAGATCAAGACGATCCGCCCGGTTCCGTTCTCCCGCCAGCATGTCCTGCCAGTTGCCATAGGCGCGATCCGCCGCGACCCCAAGGCTTTGCGCATAGGCTTTGCCCTTTTGCGCGTCGTGATCGAGAGCGCCCGCGGCCAGCACGAAATTCCCATCCGCCTGCGCGCCCATTCGATGCGCAGGTCCAATCTGAGACCCTTCGCCACCGCCAATCATACCCCAATTCAAACGTGTCATCGCGCGTGCCTTTTCAAAAGCCGATAGATTGCAAGTATTCGCGGTTCGCCGCCGCATCCTCGGTCGGGGTGCCGGGCAGGGTCGGATCACAATCCTGTTCAACCGTACACCACCCATCAAACCCCGCATCCAACAGGATTTGCCGTACCGCCGGGAAATCCACATCCCCTTGTCCGAGGTTACAGAATATGCCCTGCC
This sequence comes from uncultured Rhodobacterales bacterium, assembly GCA_964489925.1. GTDB lineage: Bacteria > Pseudomonadota > Alphaproteobacteria > Rhodobacterales > Rhodobacteraceae > CAYLLD01. The sequence goes on along the minus strand of CAZBBZ010000285.1, from coordinate 996 downwards.
CACATGCGGTATAAAAATCCGTGCGTTTGGCGACCACATCCGCCTTCACCACCGGATCAATATCCTTAAAGTGCATATAGCTTATGCGCCCAATGTGCCGTTTCATGAAGGCCACCGGGTCGAACCCTGCATAAGAATGATGACCTGTATCAAAGCAAATCTGCAAAAGATCGTCGCTGACCTCGTCCAACAGCCGTTCCAGCTCTGGCTCAAAATCCATGAATCCCGCAGCATGGGCATGGATGCCCACGGTCAGCCCATGATCGACGCCGATGCGCGCGGCTTCGGCGATATGGTCGCGGTAAACAGACCACTCTTCTGCGCCCATTTGTTCCGCCTCATCCGCGCGGCCCGCAGTGGGTGCGCGACGCGGCGAAATTGAATCAATCAGCACTAAATGTTTGGCTCCATGGGCGGCCAGTGCTTTGCAGGTGCGTAAAATGCCGTCCAGCACCTCATCCTGCCATTTGGCCGGGTCATGAAAGGGGCGAAACACCACGCCGCCAATGAGTTCTAAATCAAACTCGGCCAGCGCTTCTTTCAGTTCGCTTGGGTCTTCGGGCATGAACCCCACGGGGCCAAGTTCGATCCCCTTATAGCCCGCCTCGGCACATTCTTGCAGAACCGTGCGCCACTTTGGATTGCGCGGATCATCTGCAAATTCCACACCCCAAGAACAGGGCGCATTGCCAATTTTCATCGTCATTTTATCCAACCCTTTTGTTCTTGGCCTTTATTCTTGGCCTTATATCTGAACCACATCTTGCCACGTGCCGCTTTCAGCCGAGCGCAAGGCCGCGTCTGTCACCTCAATCACCGCCAACCCGTCTTTGAAAGTGGGCCAAACCGCTTCGCCCGAATGGATCGCCGTCAAAAAGTCTTTCGCCTCGATGATGATCTGATCTTGATAGCCCGTGCCATGCCCCGGCCCTTGGCAAAAGGGTTCGTAATCGGGATGCGCAGGCCCAGTCAAAATCTTGGTAAACCCGCGCCCGG
>CAZBBZ010000284.1:0-4404 GCA_964489925.1 uncultured Rhodobacterales bacterium | reverse complement strand
AATTTTTCCATGAGCGGCTGCGTGTTCCAAGCAATTTTATAGCCCGCAAAGCCACCGCGTTTGATCGCCAGTTCGGCCACAACCGTGTCTTGTAAATCAAACGCCTCGCCCAAAGTGCTATCGATCTGACCGGGCACCAAATGCCGTTTCGTGATGATGTTTTCAACTATTTCTGCGGGACCAATCACTCGCTTTCCTCCATATCAAGCGCTAGGCGCGTTTTATAGGCCTTAGAGATATGATCGCGGATCAAATCGCAAGCGTCTTCGCCGCTGCGGTTGGCAATCGCATTCACAATCGCTGCATGCTCGCGCGGGCCGTCGCGCATCCGCGCCTCGTCATCAAAGGTCGTGCGCACCAAAAGCGCCATGGTGCGCTGCACCTCCGCCAGTTGCGCCATAAGGTAGTTGTTATGACTGGCCAGATGGATTTGGTTGTGCAGCCGTCGATTGGCCCGGCTCATGGCCTTTGGATCATCCAGATTTTCCAAATCCCGCGCCACCATTTCTTGCATCAACGCAATTTCTTCGGGTTCTGCGTGTTGGGCCGCAAGGCGCGCGGCCAAACCTTCAAGTTCCGAGCGCACCACATATAATTCGCCAATCTCTTGGTGCGACAGCGAGGACACGATCAGCGAGCGCCCATCACGGCGCAAGATACCTTGGGTTTCAAGCCGCTGAAGCGCTTCGCGAATAGGCGTGCGCGACATGGCAAAGCGGTCGGCCAAATCCGCCTCGACTAAAGCGGATTTCGGCGGATAATCCGCGCGATCAATCGCATCCAAAATCAACGAATAGGCGTCGCGATTTTCAGTGGCCATATTGTCCATTCTCCAAACCTTGGGCGACTATGACACGACAGTCGCTTGAGGTTAAACCCATTGATGCGCCGCCCCATATTATGCGCGCGCGCTAAACACCCATGCCTTACCTTTTAGACGCACATTTCCATGCCGCTCAAACGGCGCAAGCGCATTTGTCAGGGCTTCTTTCACAAGCGCGACGATTGCGGGGTCTTCGCCTTTCAGCAAAGAAGCCGCAGGGCCAATACGGGTCAGGTTTTCAACCGCACCTTCAACGCCGCTGCCCGGCAAGCCCAGCACAGCATGATCGTCACAGGGCGTAACATCAATGTTTTCAAAGCCAGCATCCCGCAGAATAGACATGGCATATTCCGCATCACTCCACCCAAACGGACCAGCACTATGGGCAGGCGGGGGCGGAGGCGGCGGGCTTGAAAGCACATCCTTCATCACCCCCATTGGCAAAGTCACCCAATCATTTGCATTCCGCTCTGCCCAAGACACGGCCACAAAGGGCGCGCCGGGGACAAGAGCGCGGCGAATATTGGCCATGCCAGCCACGGGATCATCAAAAAACATCGTGCCAAAGCGCGAAAAGGCAAAATCAAACTGCTGGGAAAAATTCCACGTTGCTAAATCCGCCTCCAAAAACTCAACGCGGTTGTGCGTATCCCTGCTTCGCGCCACGGCCAACAACTGCGCACTAACATCCATGCCCGTCATTTTTGCACCGAGCCGGGTCAGTTCCAGCGCACTCGCCCCTGCCCCACACCCGACATCCAAACCACGCAAACCAGAAACATCACCAAGCGCGTTTATCCCCGCGGCCCCAAACGGGCGCAGCAGCTCATCGGTCTGCGCGGCGTTGTCTGCCCAGAAATGCCCAACCCGGCCTTTCCAATCATCAATATTTGTCATTTTCTTTTCCCAACCAACCCGCAATAAGCAGTCATGGATTTACGACACATAAAACACTGGGTCTTTGACCTCGACAATACGCTTTATCCTCCTGAAGCGCGGCTTTTTGACCAGATCGAAGTGCTGATGGAAACATTCATCACCCGCGAGCTGGGCGTTGATCTGGAAGAAGCGCGCCATTTACGTTCGCATTATTGGAAACTGCATGGCACCACGCTGGCGGGTTTGATGGCCGAACATGGGGTCGCGCCTGATGCGTTTTTGGCCGAAGTTCACGAGCTGGATTACTCAGCACTTTTCCCTGACCCTGCTCTGGCGGCGGCGATTGCCAAGCTACCGGGCCAGCGCATCATCTACACAAACGGCTCGATCTCCCATGGCGAAGGCGTCAGCCGCGCACGCGGATTGCGCGACAGCTTTCATCACGTCTTTGGAATCGAAGATGCCGCCTATATCCCCAAACCTGCGCGCGACGCGTTTGATCGTGTCTGGTCAACCGCTGGCATTGATCCCAACGCAGCCCTTATGGTCGAGGACGATCCACGCAATCTCGAAGTGCCAAAAGCACAAGGGATGGTGACGGTTCTAGTCGGTTCAAACGACAAACCGGATCACGTAGATTATGCGCCCGACAATTTGACGCAGTTCTTAGAAACCATCGAAATTTCCAGCGATTAGATTATGTAAGTCGGGTATGAGCAAACAAACCACAGATGTGCTTGTCGCTGGCGGCGGCATAGCGGGGCAAATCGCCGCCCTTGCTCTGGCGCAGGTCGGTTTAGACGTCATTTGTGTGGACCCGAATACCGAACCCAAAACGGGTTCAAACGCTGATCTGCGTTCAACCGCGTTTTTAGCGCCCAGCGTTGATGTTCTGCAAACCATCGGCGTGTTCGATGACCTTACAGACCATGCGGCCGAATTGCGCTTCATGCGGCTTTGCGATGCGGGTGGCCAAGAAAATATCGTGCGCGAAACGGTCGATTTTGACGCTAGCGAAATCGGTGCAGAGCGGTTTGGCTGGAATATTCCAAACGCCCCCCTTCGAGCGGCCTTGGCCCAGCGGCTTGGCAATACGGCTAATGCACAGATGATCAATGGCGCAAGCGTTGAGCGCCTGACAGCGCGCCGCCACGACACCATCGCGCGTCTGTCAAACGGGCAGCATATCAGCGCCAAGCTGGTGATTGCTGCTGATGGGCGCGACAGCAAGCTGCGCCGTGATGCGGGGATCAATGCGCCGCGGATCAACTATGGGCAAAAGGCACTGGTGTTTCATGTCACCCACGACAGCCCCCATGACGGAGTGTCGATCGAAGTGCACCGTACCGGCGGTCCGTTTACGTTGGTGCCTTTACACGACGCGCGCCGCAGCGCTGTGGTTTGGATGGAAACCAACAAACAGGCCGATCAGCTTATGGATTTGGACGATCTTGCGTTCGAAGCGGCAGCCAATGCGCGCGCGTGCAACGTGCTTGGCCCCTTAAAACTGGCATCAAAGCGTGGCGCATTCCCGATCATCAGCCAAGGGGCGACGAAACTCATCGCCGACCGCTTGGTGCTGATAGCCGAGGCCGCACATGTGGTCCCGCCCATCGGCGCGCAAGGGCTGAACATGAGCCTTGCGGATATCGCGACGCTTTGCGCGTTGGTTGGCGGCCAACCCGACCCCGGCGCACCAGCACTTTTGTCCCAGTTTGAACGCAAGCGTTTGCCGGATATGGCGCTGCATGTGGCGGGCATTGATGCCTTGAACCGGGCAAGTGCAATGTCCATTCAGTCTTTACGCGATCTGCGCGCCCAAGGGCTGCGACTGTTGGGGGGCACCAAACCGCTGAAAACTCTGGCGATGCGCAAAGGGCTGGGCTGAACAGAACTTGAAAATCGCACTTTAACGCCCCATCTCAAAGCTAGGTAGTTTAGAAGAGTATGGGGTTTTACACATGACATTAATCGGATTTTTACTGGTCGCAGTGGTCGCCATGATCACAACCCGCATCCACGCGCCGCAACACTTTGCACTGACCGCAATCTTCCTGACAATCGCCATCATCGGCGCCTCATTCGCCACACGTATCATTCTGATTGAAATCATCGTGGTTTGGGGAATGTACTACGGGCTGGAGCGTTATTTTCCGCGAAAACCCAGTGATGAGACAACCGATAAATCCAAAGAGGTGTGATAGAACGCATCACTAACGCTTACATGTCCTTCCCCCCATTGCACCTTTCGCAGATTTCGCTAAACAGCCTTAGCTGAATTTCTTAGGGCCGCGCAGCTTTCGTGCCGCCCCCATCCGGACTAGGGAAGTGAAAATGGACGTATATTACGATCGCGACTGCGATGTTAACCTGATCAAAAACATGAAAGTTGCGATCCTTGGCTATGGTTCGCAAGGCCACGCCCATGCGTTGAACCTGCGCGACAGTGGCGCGAAAAACGTGGTTGTTGCCCTGCGTGAAGGCTCTGCCTCTGCAGCCAAAGCCGAAGGCGAAGGCCTGAAAGTTATGGGCATCGCAGAAGCGGCTGCTTGGTGTGACGTGATTATGTTCACAATGCCAGATGAGTTGCAGGCTGAGACGTACAAGAAATATGTACATGACAACCTAAAAGACGGCGCGGCTATGGCCTTTGCCCACGGTCTGAACGTACACTTCGGTCTGATCGAGCCAAAAGAAGGCGT
>CAZBBZ010000283.1:0-4408 GCA_964489925.1 uncultured Rhodobacterales bacterium | reverse complement strand
CAGCGGTCGCCGCAGCCATCAGGCCCGCACCGCCTGCACCTAATATGATAGCGTCATAGATCATAAGCTGCGTTCATAGAGCGACTCGCGTGGGGTGCAAGTCGCATAGTCCGCAAACCTCACCGATTGGCCTTTAGGCGTATGCAAAGTTGTGAAACGGTGAACCTGTCCAACAACACACAAACACCACAAGGGGATTAAAGGATTATGACTCAGCTTATCGCAGGTATTTGGCAAAACACGCCAGTTTGGGTCTGGCCCTTGTTCTTTGTCCTTATAGCGATTGGAATTTTTTCCATGCGCGACCGGAATAGTTCGGTCATTCCCTATTATTTCTACCCGCTTTTTGGCCTAAGCGCGATTGGCACGATTTCCGGCCTCGCCCACGCGCCGTTAAATTGGATCGTATTTGCGCTTGGATATGCGCTGGGCGTAGGCGCTGCGTTTCAGTGGCAAAATAGCGTGATCTTGGAAAAGCGCGGATCGCGCCTGCGCATCAAAGGGGAGCGGATCACGTTTATTATCCTCATGGTCATCTTCTTTTCGAATTTCCTGAACGGTGTGATCGCCGCCGTCGCACCAGAGCTGCACGCCGCCACGTTATTTACGATTGGCATTGGTATCGTCATTGGCGCGTGTTCAGGCAGCTTTACGGGCCGCGCGCTTAGGGTGCTAACGATGGGCGAGCGCTAAGCGCTGCCTAGTTCCGCGTCTTGTTCATCCAAGGCAAAGGCGCAACCGGCACGCCATCCTCGATCAGCGATTTCGCGTCTTCCAGCTTGGCTTGCCCGTAAATCGCCCGCTCTGGCTTGTCGCCGTCATGGATCGCGCGGGCTTCGGATGCGAAACTATCGCCCACATCCTCGGCATTCTTTTCGATGTTCTGACGCAACTCGCGCAGGGCGGTTTCCGCAGGCGACGCTGGTTGTGAAAGCGGCCCAGCTTTAGGGGCTGCCTCCTCCGGCACATTCACGCGCGGGGCCATGATTGCCTTTTCGACCTTCGCATCGCCGCAAACACTGCACGCCAAATGACCGCCCTTTGCCAAATCGTCATAGGCTGCCGAATCCCGAAACCAACTTTCGAAATTATGGTTGTTTGAGCATTTCAAAGCGTACTTAATCATCGGGGTCTTGCTTATCGGGTCCGCCAGCGCGAGGCAATCGGCTTTGGTATCAGTACTTTAGATGGTTTCAATGGTTTGTTATTCAACTGTCGCAATGAACGTGCAATCACGGTCCTCACCATGCGGTTAATTTATCTCATCATATTAAGCTTGGTTGCCGTCGGCGTGACAATGGCTTTGACGCGATCCGAGCTGTCGTTTGTCGCCGTGATGGTCATAAGTACCGTCGCATTCCTCGCGGTTTTGGGGCTTGCCGACAGGTTGCGTCCCCGCGCGGTTTCTCAACCCGCGGTGCCAAGCGCGCCGGACGGTCAGACCCTGCCTGCCGGGTTCGGCCAAGCACTGTTGGAACGGATGCCCGTGCCATTGGTGGTTCTGTCGAGCCGTGGCATTGTCACCTTCGCCAACCGTGCGGCCCAAGACATCGCGCCCCAGATCGAGATTGGGGAACATATTTCAAGCGCCGTTCGCGCGCCCGGTTTTGTTGATGCCTTGGGATCGGTGCTCGACGGGGAGGGTGCGCAACAAGTGGCCTTTGAAATGGCCCGCTCCGAGCGGTTTTTCGAAGCTTTGCTCGCGCCGCTCGATGCGGATGCCCTGCCCGGTGAGGACTGGACGGTCATCATGCGGATTGAGGATCGCACACAAGCCCGCCAAAACGCCCATGCCCGCACAGATTTTGTTGCCAATGCCAGCCATGAACTTCGCACGCCGTTGGCCTCGCTCTTGGGATATATCGAAACCCTGCGTGGCCATGCGCGCGATGATCCAGAGGCACAAGAGCGGTTCTTGGGCATCATGGACAAGCAAGCCAAACGCATGAAGCGGTTGGTCGATGATCTCATGTCGCTTTCCAAGATCGAACTCGAAGCGCACATGCTGCCGCAATCCGTGGTCGATATGATCGACGTGTTTTCCGAAACCGCCGCCGCTTTGGGACCGTTGGCTGAAAAAAGTAACACCCAGATCGTTGATAACTTGCCGGACCAAGAAGTCTTGGTTCGCGGTGATCGGGATCAAATGCTGCAAGTCGCGGTGAACCTGATTGATAATGCGATCAAATACGGCGGCAAGAATGGGGTCGTTACGATTTCAGCGGAAATCCTACCCGATAAGACCGGGGTGAGCGTCACGGATACGGGGCAGGGAATTGATCGCGCGAATGTGGCCCGCCTGACCGAACGGTTTTACCGCGTGAACACAGCGCTAAGCCGCGAAGTTGGCGGTACAGGGCTTGGGTTGGCGATTGTGAAGCATATCTTAAATCGCCATCAAGGGACGCTGGATGTAACGTCAGAGCCGGGCAAGGGCAGCAAGTTCACCGTTTGGCTGCCAACACGCGACGATTCTGTGGATAAGTCGAATTAGGGAAATTGTGACCAATTTTCCCATTTAATATCAATGCTCTAAACTGTCACAATTCTGTTGTTCAGCCGGACTAGAACCCAGCTCAACCGCCCTGACCATGCGAACAAGTCGGCAGGGCATTGGTTTTTGTTAGTGAACGGAGACAAATAATGAAACTGACAGGTTTTCTTACAGCAGCAGCGCTTGTTGCAACAGCAGGCACAGCTATTGCTCGTGACCAAATCCGTATTGTGGGCTCTTCCACAGTATTCCCCTTCTCAACAGCGGTAGCCGAGCAGTTCGGCCGCGCAACAGATTTCGCAACTCCTGTTGTTGAATCAACCGGTTCAGGCGGCGGCATGAAGCTGTTCTGCGCAGGCGTTGGCACAGAGCACCCAGACATCACGAACGCATCGCGTCGTATGAAAGCCAAAGAATTCAAACTTTGCATGGAAAACGGCGTTACAGACATCACAGAGTCTGTTGTTGGTTTTGACGGCATCGTTGTTTCAAACGCAATCGACGCACCTGCATTCGATCTGACTGTTGGTCAGCTTTGGACAGCTTTGGCTGCAAACGGTCCTCTTCCAACAATGTGGAACGAAGTTGACCCAGCGCTTCCAGCTGCGAAAATCGAGGTTCTTGGACCCCCACCATCTTCTGGTACACGCGACGCTTTTGAAGAGCTCGTGATGGAAGAGGGCTGTGAAATGGCTGGCGGCAACTGCGACGAAATCGAAATCCGTGCAGACGGTGCTTGGGTTGACGCAGGCGAGAATGACAACCTGATGGTTTCCAAACTGGCGTCAAACCCAGCTGCGGTTGCTGTGTTCGGTTTCTCTTTCCTTGACCAAAATGCTGACAGCATCAAAGGCGCAAACATCGGTGGTGTTGAGCCAACATTCGAAAACATCGCATCCGGCGCATACCCAGTATCGCGTTCGCTTTACTACTACGTGAAAAAAGCGCACGTTGGCGTTGTTCCAGGCATCCACGAGTATGCAACTGAGTTTGCAACACCTGGCGCTGCTGGCATCGACGGCTACTTGGTCGACAAAGGTCTGATCCCACTGCCAGACGCTGAGTTTGCTGCGAACGCTGATGCGATTGCAAACCTAACAAACATGGACGGTTCTGTTCTTAAGTAAGTCGACTTAAGACAGGTTATCGCCTGAAAATACTGGTGGGCCCGACGTGGCTCGGGCTCACCGCGCATCACTTGAGTTACAAGTGATCCCGTTCTATTTCATTCTTTCTGGTCAGTCCCAGCGTTTTTAGGTAGCCCTTGGTCGCAAGGTTTACCTTGAACCGCTGAAGTCTGTTGAAGTCTAATCGTCGATCAAAGGTTTGACGCCTATGTTGTCTCTTACAATCATCGTGATCTTGGTCCTCACCGTAGGGTTCTTTTTCGTGGGTCGCGCGCGCGCTGTTTCTGCTGCTGGTGGAAACCTTTCGACGCTTCATTCGCGCCCCAGCTATCATGGCATGTATGCGGGCATGTGGGTCTTTATCACTGGAATGGTTGTGCTTTTGGTGCTGGCTCAGGTCTGGGCTTTTGTCATTGATCGCTCGATTTTGGCGGACATTGGCGCCGCTCAACCAGACATGCCGTTCATCGAACGCGAGCTGGTTTTGTCGGATGCCAAGTCCATCGCACAGGGCAATATCGCCTCGCGCACAGATGAATTGCGCACGCAAGCAGCGACAAGTTTTGGATCACAAGACCAGATTCGCGTGATTGCGACTGCTCTGCTGGCGATTGGCGCCGCTTTGCTGGCGGGGTTCAACATTTTGCGCCGCGTTTCCCCGGCGTGGCGGGCAAGAAACCGGACCGAACAATTGGTGCGTGTCCTTCTGATGCTTTGTGCCGCGATTGCCGTGTTGACCACCATCGGCATCGTGCTGTCCCTGATCTTCGAAACCCTGACGTTCTTT
>CAZBBZ010000282.1:0-4426 GCA_964489925.1 uncultured Rhodobacterales bacterium | reverse complement strand
AACCGGTGTACACGGATTTGCAATCCGCTGCGTCACCACTCCGCCAACTCGCCTCGCGTGGTGCAAGTCGTCTGAGTACCTTGGGTGCGGCCTTGGGTAAAGCCCTAAATCTGCATCTCGGAAAGTCACTTTTGGTTAACGCTTACCTTCTAGGAGGTTTCAACAGCGAGTGGGCGAATATGGAGGCGCGCGAGGCGCATGCCAACACCCAAAGATTTTCAGACTGGCTGGCCGTTATTTGTGCTGCAAGACTTGGTCGGATACTTACAGTCGAACAATTATCTGCGCACCGCAGAGTTAATGAGCGATGCCGCCTTCACATTTGTAGAAGAGCATCAAGCGCTTGGGCATGGGGATGACATCGGGTCAAAACACCCATTTGTGCAAAAACTTCGGCGGAATTTGAACTGAGGCGGGCGTGATGCGATCAATTCTTGCTGCGCCTCGGGTGTTATGGCAGAACGCCGATAGTGGGGCGGTAAACGTCTCTTGCAATAATGGCTCTGATTATCCGGGACTTACGATGGTTGATTTCGATGCGGCACGCACAGCGATGGTTGATTGCCAAGTGCGCCCAAGCGATGTGACGCGGTACAATATTATTGATGCGATGCTCAATGTGCCGCGTGAAAACTTTGTGCCTGCGGGATTTCGCGATGTTGCTTATTCCGAAGCAGATATTGAAATTGGCGATGGCGGTCGGGTTGTTTTGGCCCCGCGTACCATGGGCAAAATGCTGGATGCGGCGGCGATTACGTCTGACGATACAGTGCTTTACGTTGGGGCGGGCTATGGCTACGGCGCGGCCTTGATCGCGCGTATGGCGGCGGTTGTTGTTGGGGTGGAGCCGAATGAAAAACTGGCAGAAGCGGCGCGCGTGCGGTTGGCGGATATCGAAGTTGGGAATGCAATTATCGAGGTTGGCCCGCTGAGCGAAGGGGCGCAGGCCCATGCGCCTTACGACGTTATTTTCGTAGAAGGGGCCGTTGAAGCGATCCCGGATGCGTTAATCCATCAGCTTGGCGAGGACGGCCGGGTGGTCGCAATCGTGTCCGAGTCGGGATCAAATCAGGCGCGCGTGGGCGTCAAATCATTAAATTCGATCGCTTGGCGCCGCGCTTTTGATGCAACAGCACCGATTCTAAGCGGATTCAATGTGAAAAAGTCTTTTGAATTCTGAGGCTTTCTTGCGTTAACTAATTAAAAACCCTTTAGAGGCACAGGAAACTATGACGCGATATTCGGTAAGACTGCTCGCGACCGCGGCCATTTCGGCAGTGATCAGCATGACCCCCGCCCATTCCGAGACGCTTACGCAGGCGCTAATTAAGGCCTATCAATCAAGCCCGACGCTTGAATTGAACAGAGCCGCGCTGCGCTCGCTTGACGAAAATGTTGCACAAGCCGCGGCCGGAAAGCGCCCGCAAGTCAACGCATCCCTAAGCGCGGGTGCTAGTGCAGGTGACGGCGACGACTTCGACGAGATCACTGAAACTTACCGCGCGGCAGTGAATGCGGAACTGCTGCTTTATGATGGTGGCGCGACAAACGCGGCGATTGCGTCTGCGGTTGCAACCGTGGATTCCGCGCGTGCGTCGCTCGATTCTGCGGAACAAGATGTGCTGTTGCAGGCAATTGCGGCTTACGTTGATGTTCGTCGCGATGAACGCTTTGTTGGTTTGGCAAGAAACAACATCAAAGTGATCGACCAGCAGGTAACTGCGGCGCGCGATCGTTTTGAAGTGGGCGAAGTAACGCGGACGGATGTGAGCCAAGCTGAGGCGCGTCTTGCGTCTGCACGTAGCAATTTGGCCACGAACCGCGGCGCGCTGGAACGGTCGCGTCAAGCCTATCACGTCGCTGTGGGTGAGCCGCCAGAAAAGCTGGCGCCTCCACCAAAACTGCCAAAGCTGCCTAAAACAATCGCGGCCGCTGAAGAAATCGCGGCGCGCTCGCATCCCGATATCCGCGCGGCCCATGCCAATCTTGAGGCTTCAGAATATGATCTGGAACGCGCGCGTGCGGCGCGGCGTCCTGTTGTGTCGCTTGGAGGATCGGTTACTTACACCGACACAACCGCGCTTACGAATGACGACTTGGCGGCCAACGTCAACTTGACGGGCACGATGCCGCTTTATCGTGGTGGTGAATTGGGCAGCTTAGAGCGCAGCGCGCATGCGGTTGTTGAACGCCGCCGGGCGGAATTGCAAAACACGGCGCGAATCGTGCGCCAAGAAGTTGCGATTGCTTGGGCGAATTTGGGCGTTGCCCGGTCTTCGATCCAAGCGAACCGCGAACAGATTCGCGCAGCACGGCTTGCGTTTGAAGGGGTTCAAGAAGAAGCAAAGCTCGGCGCACGTACGACGCTGGATACTTTGGACGCCGAACAAGACGTGTTAAACGCGGAATCTAGCTTGGTTGCCTCCCAGCGTGACGAATACGTAGCGGCCTATACGCTGATTTCTGCCTTGGGGCTTTTGAACACGGAATACCTTGGATTGGGCATTGAGCGTTACGATCCGAAGGTGTATTATCAGAGTGTTAATAATCGCCCTCAAGTTTCGCGGCAATCGGAGGTTATCAACCGTCTAAAAGACCGTTGGTAGGCTCCATCTGACGACAAAATGCGGGGGCTCTATGGGGGGCTTCCGCTTGTCGGGCAGTTCAGATGATTTTGAATTTTCCAGCCGGATAAGTGCCGCTGGAAAAAAACCTCGTGCAGGGCATGACGCCAATGCAGAGGATGTGTTGGACCGTATTCGGCGCATGGTGCGCGAAGAAGCGGCGCTCAAGCGTCCGTCGGTTGAAACGTCGTTGCGTGATCGTTTGGCCGCACCAGACCCCGAGCCGCAGCGTCCTGAATTGCAAGACCCGCTTGTGTTAACGCCGGATCATAAAGTCGCGCCGGAAAGTCGCCGCGACCGCAAAGAAATCGTGGCGCCAACTGGCGGCGCATCCAATCTGTTTGCGGGATCGCAAACGATGGATGACACCGAAATGCGTGAATTGGTGGCCAAGGTTGTGCGCGAAGAGCTTGAAGGCGCTTTTGGCGAGCAACTGACGCGCAACATTCGCAAAATGATCCGCCGTGAGATTGCCCAAGCGATGCGCGTTTCCGAATAGTCCGATTTGCGGCGCGCGCGCGTCTGTTTCAAATCTTGCTAGCAGCGATTTCCAGCAGTAGATCCAGATCGATATGGGTTTGGGTATGCTCAAAAAGGGCTGCGAGCGTATCGTCGATATCCGCATCATAATTCATCGCAGAAATATTCGGGTCAAACGCGCGCAAAACCGCGGTTCGAAACCCGTCGGATGCGAACAAGCCATGCACATAGCTGCCCTTGATTTGGGCGTTTGGGGAAACAGCGCCTTCGGGTTGGCCCTCGATCATCAACCACGGGGTTGTGGTGTCTTTGCCAGTGCTGCGGCCGATGTGAATTTCGTAGCCGGAAATCGGCGTTTTGTCTGAAATTTGCTTGCCACTTACCGGACGCACCTGTTTATCGGGCGTCATCACCGTGTCGATATCGAGATGCCCAAGTCCCGGCACCGTTTGCGCAGGGCCTTCGATACCGTCTGGGTCGGCGACGGATTTTCCCAACATTTGATAGCCACCACAAATGCCAATCACTTGACCGCCGCGACGCAAGTGGGCGGCAAGATCAATGTCCCAACCTTGGGCGCGAAAATGGGCCAGCTCGGCAATGGTCGATTTGGTGCCGGGCAAAATTACGAGGTTTGCGTCTCCGGGCAAGGGCTGGCCGGGGGGGATGATTTCGACAGCCACGCCGGGGTGATTTTGCAATGGGTCGAGATCGTCAAAATTTGCGATCCGCGAAAACTGAGGAACGGCGATTTTGATCCGGTGATCGGCACGCGAATGTCCGCGCTTAAGGTCGAGGATATCCTCTGCCGGTAAGCGGCCCGCTTGTGCAAACCAAGGAACAACCCCAAGGGAAGGCCACCCGGTAAGATCGGCAATTGCGGTTAGCCCATCATCAAACAAACTGGGATCGCCGCGAAATTTATTGACCAAAAACCCCTTGATGAGCGCCGCATCCGCAGGTGGCAGGACGGCTTTTGTGCCCACAAGCTGGGCAATCACGCCGCCCCGATCAATGTCGCCCGCGAGAATGACCGGAGTTTGGGAGGCTTCAGCGAAGCCAAGGTTCGCGATGTCACCCGCGCGCAGGTTGATTTCGGCGGGGCTGCCCGCGCCTTCGACAACGATAATGTCGTGTTCGGCCTGCAGGCGGGCGAAACTTTCCAAAACTTTGGGCATCAATTGCGGTTTCAGATTTGCGTAGTCGCGGGCAGGCAGGGTGGCCATGCGTTTGCCGTGGACGATGATCTGTGCGCCGGTTTCGGATTCTGGCTTTAGCAAAACCGGGTTCATATCTGTGTGCGGCACCAACCCGGCGGCGCG
>CAZBBZ010000281.1:0-4433 GCA_964489925.1 uncultured Rhodobacterales bacterium | reverse complement strand
GAGCCTTTTGGCTCTGGTACAACGCCAGCGTCGACGTGGCTGTAGCAGCTGCATCCGTCGATGGTGAAGGCGTCGGTCATGCCGGTCGCGTCAGCTTCGGAGTCGATGCATGTGTTTGTGCCCACGCCTTTGGTTGTGAACACTGTGCCATCGGGCTTTTCGAACACTACTTTTACAGAACCAGCTTCTAGGCTGCTGATGGAGTAATGGCCGTATTTGTTTGTGGTGTCGGTTCCAAGAACTTCGCCGGTTACAGCGTCAACAACCTTAACGGTGATGCCCTCAACGCCGCTTTCGTGCCAGCCGGTCGCTTTGTTTTGCGTGCCGTCGCCATCTGAATCAGAGAACAGGCTGCCTTTTACAACGGCAGTGCCTTTGCAGCCCCAAGAGCTGTAAGATCCCCAGCAAGAGGCGCCTTCGTTGCCTTCGTTGCCTTCATTGCCTTCATTGCCCTCGTTGCCTTCATTACCTTCGTTGCCTTCATTACCTTCGTTGCCTTCATTACCTTCATTGCCCTCATTTCCATGAGAGCTGGACGTTCCCCAAGACCCCCAAGAGCCCCAAGACTTCGTCGAGGTGGCTTCATTGCCCTCGTTGCCTTCGTTACCCTCGTTGCCTTCGTTACCCTCGTTGCCTTCGTTACCTTCGTTGCCTGACGTAGAGCTTTTGCCCCACCAGCTTGAAAAATACGTCATATTTCACTCCATTGTTTACCCGAACTATTCGGGCACTTGGTTTTGGAATGGCCGGAAGGCCCCCCTGATAAAACAACCTTCACACTTGGTACTGAGATAGGTTGAAGCTGATAATGATGCGCTCTGCGTCGTCGCCTGTGGCGTCGGTCAGGTTCGCATCGACCGAGTGGTACAACCAACTCGGGAATAAGATCATTTTGCCCGCCTTGGGCGTGAAGCGGACTTTGGTCCAGCATTCGCGCACGCGGTTGTTTTGCGTTTCGAATTTTGCCGGGGTCATCAAGTTTTCGGCGCGTGGGTCCGTAAATTCGATGTCGCCCGCATTGGCTGGAGCTTGCACGTAATAAACGCCGCTCCACAGAGAACCGGGATGGATATGGGCTTTGTTGAACGAACCGGGGCCGTTGATGATGCTCCACATCTGGTCGATGCCAAGTCTGTGGTTTTTGGCATAGCCAAGTTCATCAGAAATGAATGCGCCTTGGTCGAGAATTTTTTGAGTTATTTGGCTGTAAGCGGATTGTTCGTGCAAATTGTTTTTGGAGTGCCAACCGCCGAGAGCTGGAACATTGGAGCGTTGAATCCCCTTTTGATCCGCAGCGCGTTCGCCGCGTATCAAGGTCGTCAGCTCTTCATTCACTTGATCTGCATCCACAATATCGCGAATAAATAGCGATGTTGGGAAATAGAATTCTCGTGATGTTTTGTCTGTTTCGACCAAGCTTCCCCCTTAAGCTTACTTTAGATCCCGACAAGCGGATTGAACCGAGCCCGCGCGCGATTGTTCCGTCTATTTTCTGTCGGTAGCCCCCTAAGACACCCTATTTTCGCTTCAACGGCATGCGCCGCGGTACTGAAGCAAAGCATTTCGTACAAATTATTCGCGATAAATACACGATGCAGTCTGTTACAAGAATATTTCCATATAATCTAGGGGGAAATATCCCATTTTGTGACGTAATTGCTTCACCTGACGGAGCGTAAATTGGTACGTTTCATAACATTTAGACTGCATTTCGACCCAAAATCGGCGGCGAGTTGCGCCTTTGAGCGATTTCCATTGCCCATCATTTACATCGCGTTGCGCTTTACTTGGACGCCATTTGAACTTTGGTTGCGTCTAGGAATTTCGCGTGAACCGTTTTCAATTCATCCGTCCATTCATTGCCAACCGAGTAGGAAATGACCTGCAAAATTAGGTCGTCCGTCAGCACGATGGTATTCATAAAGACATAATCCGTGCCATCGACAATGACGCCATAAGTTAGCGTTTCAGCATTTTGATCTTGGAACGCGACCTCGTTGATATCGTAAACTGGCACGTCATTTTGACTGCGGTTGGAAGCGGATGCGGCGTTGCTAAGAATGGCATTGCGCACGCCTTGCATGTTCAACCCGTCTAGGCGGCCCAGTTCTTCGATGATGTATTGGGCGTAGTTGCGGTCGTTATAGCGGTATTGCGCCGCGATTTCGCCGCTTGCCGGATTGACCGACACCCATTGGCTTGGGTCACCGCAAAAGCTGAGCCGGGTGGTTAAGGCGTTACAGCCGATGTCTGCGCTGTCCAGAAAGCGCCAAGTTTTGTCACTAAGCAATTCTGCAGTGCGTCCATCAACGATGGCCCGCCCAACAATTGACTGAGCTGAAACAGCCTGCAACGAAACGAATACGGAAATGAGAACGATCAAGAATTTCATGGGTGCCAACTCCGCCGGCAAATTTCAAATCAAAGCTGAAAAGCATTGCTGTGGGTCAAACAATACGCAAATCTGGCAAGAAAGCTATGGGTTTGCGGTTTTCGACTCAATGGGTTGCTTGCGCTCATCGCTGAATGAGTTTTGTGATCACGCGCGCAAATACTGTGATCACAAATTCCAAATGATCGTACAATCGCGTTTCCTTCACCCCGTAGAAACCTTGACTCCACGCCCCCATCGCCGCAGGTGTTAAGCCGTCATTTACCGTTTGGGGTCATACCCGAATAGCGTAGCCTCAGGAGGATTTACATGTCTGATGTGAACCGCGGCAACCGACCTTTGTCGCCGCACATTGCGATTTATAAGCCGCAGTTGAACTCGGTGCTGTCGATCCTGCATCGGATCACCGGCACAGCGCTGGCGTTTTCTGCCCTCTTGATTGTTTGGTGGTTTCTGGCCGCTGCGACCTCGCCGGGGTATTTCGAACTGGTTGATGGGTTGCTTACCTCATGGATTGGCGGCTTAATCCTGATCATGTCGGCTTGGGGGCTTTGGTACCATTTCTGTAATGGGATCAGACATCTGATTTGGGATTTGGGCTATGGCTTTGATCTGGAAGAAGTTGACCGGTCGTCTTGGATCGTGCTTGGCGCGAGCGTCGTTTTGACCATCATCACAATCATCATCGCGTAACGCGCCCCGAGGACAACATGAGCTTCAATACTGATTATAAACGTGTCCAAGGGCTGGGTTCGGCCAAGGACGGTACGCATCATTTCTGGTCGCAGCGCCTAACGGCAGTTGCCCTGATTTTTCTGACGCCCCTATTCATCGTGCCGCTGGCACGCAATCTGGGCGCTGACTACGACACTGTGATTGCGGCTTACGCGCATCCGTTCCGCGCAATCGTTGCTGCGTTATTTGTGATCACAAGCTTCTATCACCTCAAACTTGGCCTTCAGGTCGTCATTGAGGACTATGTTCACGGTGGTCTGCGCACAGCGTTGATTGTCGCGACTTATCTATTTTGCGGGCTTTTGGGCTTTACCGGCCTATTTGCTATCGCAAAAATCGCATTTCTCGGCTGAAGGACCCCATCATGGCCGCTTACGAGTTTACTGATCACGTCTATGACGTTGTTGTTGTTGGTGCCGGTGGCGCCGGGTTGCGTGCCACATTGGGCATGGCCGAACAGGGGTTGAAAACCGCCTGTATCACGAAGGTGTTCCCGACCCGATCCCACACGGTTGCCGCCCAAGGTGGTATTGCAGCGTCGCTGTCGAACATGGGGCCAGACAACTGGCAATGGCACATGTACGATACCGTTAAAGGGTCAGACTGGCTCGGCGATATGGACGCGATGGAGTATTTGGCCCGCGAAGCGCCCAAGGCGGTTTATGAGTTGGATCACTACGGCGTGCCGTTTTCGCGGACCGATGAAGGCACCATATACCAGCGTCCCTTTGGCGGTCACACAACCGAGTTTGGCGAAGGCCCACCCGTACAGCGCACCTGTGCGGCGGCTGATCGGACTGGCCACGCAATTCTGCACACGCTTTACGGGCAGTCGCTGAAGCAAAAAGCAGAATTTTACATCGAATACTTCGCCATCGACCTGATCACCTCCGAGGATGGCGTGACTCAAGGCGTGCTGGCATGGAAGCTCGACGACGGCACATTGCACCGCTTTAACGCCAAGACAGTTGTTTTGGCGACGGGCGGTTATGGTCGCGCCTATTTCTCGGCCACTTCAGCGCACACTTGTACGGGCGATGGCGGCGGCATGGCGGCACGCGCGGGACTGCCACTGCAAGATATGGAATTTGTGCAATTCCACCCAACAGGCATTTACGGGTCTGGCTGTTTGATTACCGAAGGCGCGCGCGGCGAGGGTGGTTATCTGACCAACTCGGAAGGTGAGCGCTTTATGGAGCGCTATGCACCGACCTATAAAGATCTTGCGTCGCGCGATGTGGTGTCGCGCTGTATGACGATGGAAATTCGCGAAGGTCGTGGTGTCGGTCCGAAAGGCGATCACATT
>CAZBBZ010000280.1:972-4436 GCA_964489925.1 uncultured Rhodobacterales bacterium | reverse complement strand
GGAATCGAAAGACGTGTAAATACCCGCCGTCGGCATTGCTTCAGGATCGGCCTGTTCGCCCACATTGTTGCTTTCACAACCAGCAAGCATCCCAACCGTTATCCCTAAACTCATGGCAAAGCGCATTTTAACTACTCCTCAAGCCAATACTGCGTTGCACTCGGTGCCTGTACACAAAATCGCAATCGCTGGGTCCCGTCGCAATTTTTGCGGCGCCCGGATGGTTTACACATCCGTGTTTGTATTTTGGACATTCTGGTACCATCATTGGCATAGCTTTTGCCAGAAATTGCTTATTAATGGTTAACGGCCCGGATTTAGCGTAACGTAATTTTCGAAATATCGAATTTAACCCCTTAATATCAAACACTTACCCAATCATACGCTGTTGCTCTTTGCCCACAGTTTTCTTGTATAATGGCAACAAATTCAGCCCTAAACCTACTTTTTCGAGAGATTCCAAGTGGTTAAACGCTCAATCCAACCGATTTTGTGCGTCCTTCCCGCGGTTCCATAGAACCGCTGTTTTGCCGAATTGACCGCTTGACGTTCAAGGGCGCGTGATCTCTTGTTTGATCAGCCCTCTTTGGGGGTCAACCCAGCCCGCCACCTTCCAAATCAAAGGAACAGCCCCCGATGCCAGCGCCCAAAAACCCGCTCAAAGACTGGTTGCAAACAGGTCGGACCAATTACGGCTGTTGGCTGGGCATGCGCGCCAGTATTCCCGCTGAAATCGCCGCCACCGCCGGGTTTGATTGGCTGTTAATCGATGCCGAACATGGGCCGAACGATATCGGGTCTATTCTGACCCAAATGCAAACCTTGGCCGCCTCTGACAGCCACCCAATCGTCCGTCTGCCCGCTCATGATATGTGGATGCTGAAACAAGCGCTGGATGCGGGGGTGCAGTCGTTCCTGATGCCAATGGTCAACACCCCAGAAGAGGCAGAAGCGATTGTCGCCGCCACCCGTTACCCCCCTGCGGGCAAACGCGGCATTGGCGCAGCCCTTGCCCGCGCGTCGCAGTTCAACGCGATCCCGGATTATTTGCACAGTGCCAACGATCAGATTTGCGTCGTTGCCCAGATCGAAACCCAAGACGCCTTGGACAATATCGAAGCGATTGCGGCCGTCGACGGCATCGACGGGCTGTTTATTGGGCCGTCCGATTTATCTGCGGACATGGGCTTCACTGGGCAAGCGGATGCGCCGGAACCTCAGGCGGCGATTGCCGATGGCCTCGCGCGGATCAAGGCGACGGGCAAAGCCGCAGGCTATTTGGCCCTTAACCCCGACAGCGTGGCACAAGCACGCGCCCAAGGCGCTACCATGATCGGCGCGGGCATCGACGTGCTGATCCTTGCGACCGCTTTGCGCGATCTTGCCAGTTCGCTGAAATCGGAAGACTAGCCCCATGAGCACTGATGCAAAATTCCTAAGCGGCTCCCCCCTGCGCCATGTGACCGTCATGAGCTTTACCGCCTCGATCGGCATGATGGCGATTTTTGCGGTTGATCTGATCGACATGATTTTCATCTCGATGCTGGGCAATGACGCGCTGGCCGCGGCCGTAGGCTATGCTGGCACGCTGTTGTTTTTCACCACCTCCATCAGCATTGGCCTATCCATTGCCGCGGGCGCGCTAAGTGCCAAGGCCATCGGTGCCGGTAATGACAACGCCGCGCGGGAATACGCCACATCGGTGGCGCTCTTTGGCGTGCTTTTAAGCATCATAGTCGCGGGTCTCGTGCTGTGGTTCATGCGCCCGATCCTGTCGCTGCTTGGGGCCAGCGGGGACGTGCAAGACCTCGCCGTGTCCTATCTTTGGATCATCCTGCCGAGCATGCCGATCATGGTCATCGCAATGGTGGCCAATGCGGTCCTGCGCGCACATGGGGATGCACGCCGTTCCATGCTCGCAACCCTATCGGCCGGGATCACAAACGCTGTGCTGGACCCGCTGTTCATCTTTGGATTTGGTCTGGGGCTTGATGGGGCGGCGATTGCCTCGGTGTTTTCGCGCCTCGCGATCCTGTTCTTTTCGCTTTATCCCGCACTCAAGGTCTACAACGGCTTTGCCCGGCCCGCCCCCGACCTAGCGGCGCGAGATGCGCGCGCCGTTACCAGCATCGCGGCCCCTGCGATTTTGGCCAATGTTGCCACCCCGATTGGCGGGGCGATTGTCACGCGTGAAATGTCGAAATTCGGCACGGACGCTGTGGCGGGCATGGCGATTATTGGCCGCCTAACGCCGGTTGCCTTCGCCGTCGTTTTCGCCCTGTCTGGCGCGGTTGGTCCGATCATCGGCCAAAACTATGGCGCAGGCTTATCAGCGCGCGTGCGCCGGACGTTTTGGGATGCGATCCTTTTTGCCACCGTCTTTGTCCTGTTCGCCAGCGCAATCTTGTACCTGTTCCGCACCCCCATCGGCGCGATGTTCGGTGCCACTGGCCTGACGTTAGAGCTGGTCTATCTGTTTTGCGGCCCCCTTGCGCTGGCCTATATCTTCAATGGTTGGATTTTTGTTGGCAACGCCGCCTATAACAATTTGGGCCACCCGTTCTATTCCACGTGGATCAACTGGGGCCGCAACACCATCGGCATGTACCCCTTTGTCATCGCAGGTGCGGCCCTTGCAGGGGCGAAAGGCGTGTTGATCGGCCAAGCGGTTGGCGGGCTGATCTTTGCGGTGGTTTCAATGGTGATCGCGCAGCGCTTGCTTGGCAAAGAGGGCAGCGGCACGGCGACCCAAGACTTCATCACGCATCAGCGCACACATACCGTAGTGAACCGCCATCGCTAGCTTGCGCTATTTGCCCGTGTTCATGGCAATACTAACCATCGGGCGGATATCGGGATCATAAACAAACCCCGGATCGCGGTCCTGAATTTCAGAGATCATTAATTCGCGCAAGCGGTGTCCCGGCGTATCGCCGTTTTTGACACAAACCGCCCAAAACTTTTTCGCAAGTTTTTCGGGGCAATCGAAATTAAATGTAGACACGCGCAGCTCCTAAATCAGATGCGCATGTCTACCCATAAGTTCTTTAAGACCGGGTTAGCGGATTACCCTTTTTTGAGGATGCGCCGTCCCAAGAGTTCTGCAATCTGCACCGCATTCAACGCAGCACCCTTGCGCAGGTTGTCCGACACGCACCACAGGTTCAGCCCGTTTTCAATCGTGCCATCCTGCCGGATACGGCTAATATAGGTCGCGAAATCACCCACACATTCGATGGGTGTGGTGTAGCCGCCAGCCTCGCGCTTATCATTGACCAAAATGCCCGGCGCGCTGCGCAAAATTTCCCGCGCTTCATCTTCGTCCAAGAAATCCTCGAACTCCAAATTGATCGCCTCAGAGTGACCAACAAACACAGGCACGCGCACACAGGTCGCTGTGACCTTGATGCTGGGATCAACGATCTTTTTCGTCTCCGCCACCATCTTCCATTCTTCTTTGGTGG
>CAZBBZ010000280.1:0-962 GCA_964489925.1 uncultured Rhodobacterales bacterium | reverse complement strand
CCATCATCCATGAACACGTCAATGTGCGGGATTACGTTAAACGCAATCTGCTTTTGAAACGCCTCCGGTGGGACATCCTTTGTGGGGTTATAAACCGCTTTGGTTTGCTCCCACAGCTCGTCCATGCCGCCTTTGCCTGCACCTGACACCGACTGATAGGTCGAAACCACAACCCGCTTGATGCGCGCACGATCATGCAAAGGCTTAAGCGCCACAACCATCTGCGCGGTCGAACAATTCGGGTTCGCGATGATGTTCTTCTTGGCATAGCCTTCAATCGCATCCGGGTTCACTTCGGGCACGATCAACGGAATGTCCGGGTCATAGCGATAAAGCGAGGAATTATCGATCACCACGCAGCCCGCTTTTGCAGCTTTTGGCGCATAGGTTTTCGTCGCATCTGACCCAATGGCAAACAGCGCCATATCCCAGCCAGTAAAATCAAACAGCTCAAGATCTTGGGTCTTTAGCGTCGTATCCCCAAAGCTAACTTCCGTGCCAAGCGACTTGCGCGACGCAAGTGCGACAATCTCATCAACTGGAAATTCACGTTCGGATAGAATGTTCAGCATCTCGTGCCCAACATTCCCGGTCGCGCCAACAACGGCGATACGATACCCCATTTGCCTATGATCCTTCACTAAAATGGGTTGAAAACAGCCGCTCCCCTACACTGGTCCCTATAAAAAGGGAATTGCTAAAAATGTATGGGGGGCAATTGGGGGACAAGCGTGCGGTTTGCGCCGATAGGACACCATGCGCCCAGTGCGGGAACAAGGGCTTTAGCCCGCCCTCCCACGCCCACTGGCGTGGCCGTTCTAACCATCGCCAGACCGACCGCATGGGCTGGCGCTTTTTCCAATGCCACAAGTGATAGAAATGACAGATGTTGTGGCAGCCACAAATTGCCCAACACCAATGCACGAGCGCACCCCACGGGCCGTCTAAGCATCCAGCTAAAC
>CAZBBZ010000279.1:0-4454 GCA_964489925.1 uncultured Rhodobacterales bacterium | reverse complement strand
TTGCCGCCGTTCGCGATCGACACATCAACCCGCGCGGCCCCCGCATCTATAGCGTTTTCCACCAGTTCCTTCACCGCTGATGCAGGCCGTTCGACAACTTCGCCCGCCGCAATACGGTTCGCAGCCGCATCATCCAATTGCTGGATCGGGCGGCGCGTTTTAGGCTCATTCGCGGATATGTTGAGGGTAGCACTTGTCATGGCCACAAAACCTAGCACAGGCATGTGCGATTCTGAAATCCAAATTCAACCGCAGGATTTATCTGCAAATTGAAGCGAAACCGCGCTAGAGTAACGTCATCACACACATATGGAGAGAGCAAATGCCAAAGTTCATTTTTGCCTATCACGGTGGCGGCATGCCGGAAACGCAGGAAGAGCAAGCTGCAGAAATGCAGGCTTGGCAGACATGGTACGGTCAAATGGGCGCGGCGGTTGTCGATGGTGGAGCGCCT
The DNA here is from genome assembly GCA_964489925.1 of uncultured Rhodobacterales bacterium. Classification (GTDB taxonomy): domain Bacteria; phylum Pseudomonadota; class Alphaproteobacteria; order Rhodobacterales; family Rhodobacteraceae; genus CAYLLD01. The sequence continues at coordinate 4,000 of CAZBBZ010000279.1, read as the reverse complement.
GCCGGCATGTCCAAAACCGTTGTGACCGGTGGCGCGGTGGAAAACAACGGCGGTTCGAATCCGCTGTCAGGTTATACGGTGGTCGAGGCGGTAGACATTGATGCGGCCTGCGAAATGGCCAAGGGCTGCCCGGTTGTCAAAAACGGTAGCGTCGAGGTTGCGCCGCTGATTGAAATGTAACCCCACGCACAAATAAGCCCGGCGCCAACCGATGTGCGCCGGGCTTTGGTAACTTGCCGAATTTATCCAACCAACTCTAGGCCGGAAAAGAAGAACGCGATTTCTTGTGCCGCTGTTTCAGGCGCATCAGAACCGTGTACGGAATTTTCGCCAATCGACAGCGCGAACTCTTTACGGATCGTGCCAGCGTCTGCCTCTGCAGGGTTGGTCGCGCCCATAACTTCGCGGTTTTTTGCAATCGCGCTTTCGCCTTCAAGCACCTGAACAACAACAGGCTCGGACATCATGAACTCAACAAGTTCGCCGTAAAAGGGGCGCTCTTTGTGAACTTCGTAGAATTTGCCAGCTTGCGCTTCGCTTAGGTGAATACGCTTTTGTGCGACGATGCGCAGGCCAGCTTCTTCGAATTTGGCGTTGATCGCCCCAGTTAGATTACGCTTGGTTGCGTCTGGTTTGATGATGGAAAGTGTACGTTCGATAGCCATTGTGATGGTCCTCGTTTCAGGAACTAGAATTTCGAAATCGCGCGCCTCGTATCACGGGCATTGGCGCGCGCAAAGGGGCAATTTTTCGAACCGTTCACGGGCCAGCCATCTGCATCAATAACAGGGCTGTTCGCGCGGGCCAAACAAGGGTAGGGGGACGCCCATGCTTAAAATAGACGATCTACATTTTGCCATCGAAGGCCGCCCCTTGCTAGAAGGCGCCAGCGTTATCATCCCGCAGGGCCACAAAGTTGGTCTAGTTGGGCGCAATGGCGCGGGTAAAACCACGCTGTTCAAACTGATCTTGGGCCAGCTCGAAGCCGACCGCGGCTCTGTCAGCCTGCCCAAAGGGTTGCGCATCGCAGCCGTGGCACAAGAAGCCCCGGCCAGCGATGACAGCCTGCTGGAAACGGTGCTAGCGGCCGATACGGAACGCGCCGCACTGTTGGTTGAAGCGGAAACCGCCACAGACCCGACCCGCATTGCGGAAATTCAGCTGCGCCTCGCTGACATTGACGCTTATTCTGCCGAAGCGCGCGCTAGTGCGGTCCTCAGCGGTCTTGGCTTTGATACCGCGGCCCAAGCGCGGGCCTGTCGTGAATTTTCGGGTGGTTGGCGCATGCGTGTAGCCTTGGCTGCCGTGTTGTTTGCGCAACCCGATCTGTTGCTGCTTGATGAGCCGACCAACTATTTGGACCTTGAAGGCTCGATCTGGCTGGAAAGCTATCTTGCGCGCTATCCGCATTCGGTGCTGCTCATCAGTCACGACCGGGGGCTGCTTAGCCGGTCGGTGCGCCATATCTTGCATCTGTCGCTCAAAGACCTGACGCTTTACGGCGGTAACTACGACCAATTCGAAGTCACCCGCCGCGCTAAGATGGAATTGGCGGCGGCTTTCGCCAAAAAGCAAGAAACCGAGCGCGCGCATTTGCAAAGCTTCGTGGACCGCTTCCGCGCCAAGGCGTCAAAAGCCCGCCAAGCTCAATCGCGGGTCAAACGGCTTGAAAAGATGCAACCCATTTCCAATGTGATCGAAGGCGATGTCGCCGGGTTTTCCTTTACCAGTTCGGACGAGTTGGCCCCGCCAATCTTGCGTCTTGATAGCTGTGATGTGGGCTATGACGGCGCGCCTGTGTTGCGCGGGCTCGACATGCGCATTGACCCTGATGACCGGATCGCGCTCTTGGGCGCGAATGGGCAGGGCAAATCAACGCTGTCAAAGCTGGTTTCGGGGCGGCTTAAACCGATGGCTGGAAAAGTGGTGGCCTCCTCCAAGCTGCGCATCGGCTATTTCGCCCAGCACCAAGTGGATGAGCTGACCATTGGCGACACGCCGCTGGATCATTTGGCGGCGTTGCGCCCCGGTGTGGCCCCTGCGCGTTTGCGCTCCATGTTGGCCCAAGGCGGCATTGGTGAGGCGATTGCCGACAACCCCATTGAACGACTTTCGGGCGGTCAAAAGGCGAGGCTTGCCATGCTGATCGCCACGCTCGATGATCCGCATCTTGTTATCCTTGATGAGCCGACGAACCACTTGGATATCGAAAGCCGCGAAGCGCTGATCCACGCGCTGACTGCCTATAATGGCGCGGTCATTCTGGTCAGCCACGACCCGCATCTGGTGGATTGCGTCGCAGATCGGTTGTGGTTGGTGGATAGCGGCGAAGTGACGCCGTTTGATGGGGACATGGACGACTATCGTCGGTTCTTGTTGGCTCGTCGTGATCCCGATGCGCCCAAAGCGGCGGCTAAAAAGCCAGACCAAAAGCCAAAGGCTCAGCCATCAAAAGCGCCTGTCGCCAAGCCAAAACAAAGCGCCGCAAAAAAATCACTTTCTCCAAGCAAATTGCGTGAAGAAGTCAGCCGTTGTGAAGCGCGTGTTGATAAGTTGGCCGCGATGTTGGGCCAGATTGATGCGCTTATGGCGACGGCCAATGTGTTTCGCGATCCCGACCGGATGGCGGAATTGGCGAAAAAGCGTGCCGAGGTGGTACAAGCAAGCGAGCGGGCTGAAAAGCTCTGGGTGAAAGCGCAAGAAGCATTGGATGCGGCAAGCGCTTAAAACAAAAAGGATCGACCGTGGCCCAAGGCAATGAAGGCCCCTTTTTGGCATTCTTAATCTTGGTTCTGGTGGTCGGAGCCGGGTCGTTTTTGTTTGGCGATTTCAACAACCGCTTTACCCGCGTGTTTCGCCAAGCCACGATCTGGGTGATGATTTTCTTGGGCACGGTCCTGTTGTTCAGCTTTCGCCACGATATCGAAGCGGCCTTGGTCAGCAACAGCACCATGCAACTCGACGGCGAGGTGATCGTGCTGACCCGCGCCTCGGACGGTCACTTTTACGCGACATTGGATGTGAACGCGGCGGCGATTGAGTTCGTCGTTGATACCGGCGCGACCAGTATTGTGCTTAGCAAAAGCGATGCTGCCCGCGCGGGGCTTGAGCCGGATAATTTGATGTTTTCCGGGCGCGCCAACACTGCCAATGGGGTCGTGAAAACGGCACCTGCGCGAGTCGCGGTGATGCAGCTCGGCGATCGCATTGATCGTAATTTGTTGGTGTCGGTCAATGGCGGTGAGCTGGATACGTCGCTTTTGGGCATGGCCTATCTGAACCGCTTTGGTCGTTTGGAAATCGAGCGCAACAAGATGCGGCTTTACCCCTAGTGCCTAACCAATCAGCGCGGCTTGATGGGCGAGCGTGAATGATGTCGGGAGCGCCGGGTCTTCACCTGCGATCATCCCCGCCACACGTTTCCCGATCTCTGGCCCCAAGCCAAGACCGATCTTAAAGCCGCCCGTGGCCAATAGAATACGCGGCGCAACTTCCCCGATCACCGGATCAGGCAAGCGCGCACGCGGGCGAATTCCGGCCCAGCGTTGTTTGATCGGCGCATCTTTTAGGGCAGGGACTAACGTGGCGGCGCGCGCGACCAAAGGGTCCAAAAGCGTATCAACGCCCGTGTGATCCCAGCTCTTTTCGCTGGTTGATCCAACGGCTGTGCCATGATGACCTTGGGCGACCACATAAACCCCGTTATCAAAAATGATCGGTTGATCCGCCAGTTCAATATCCAGCAACGCGGACTGGCCCTTCACCCCTTGGGACAAAGGCGCCAATGCGACCGGAAGCAAAGCGCCACTGTCATGCCCGGCTGCAATCACGACGGTTTCAGCATTGCACGCGCTTGGGTCGCGCGGCTGATTTTCATGGATTTCTACACCCACCGCGCGGCAGGCTTGCGCCAATGCGTTGATAGCAACTTTGGGAAACAGCTGCGCCGACAAAGTCTCATAAACAAAGCCATGACTTGCGGGCGCGACCCCGGTTGCCT
>CAZBBZ010000278.1:0-4461 GCA_964489925.1 uncultured Rhodobacterales bacterium | reverse complement strand
ATCCCGCAGCCGCTGCCACGCGCACGCCTGCGGCCTCTAGCGCGCGGAAAATCCGGCGATCGCGCTTGTAAACATCACCGCGATACTGCGGCACACCCGCCTCATCGACCCAAGCCGAATTATACGACAGGAAAATCGGCACAGGCGTCTCAAGGTTCACCTGACGCTCCGTTCCACGCTTTAGCAGCCAGTGAAAAACACCCACAGGGTTGTCTTCTTGGGCGCCCATCAAGTGATAGGCCAAATCATACGGGCGCTGTACTCGCACGCAACCGTGGCTAAAGAACCGGCGATCTTTGACAAACAGCGACTTGGCCGGAGTGTCATGTAGGTAAATATTATGCCGGTTCGGGAACATAAACTTCACCCGCCCCAGCGCGTTACGCCCGCCCGGTGGTTGCTTGATGAAGAACGGAAAATTCCCTTCCGAGTAGACGTTAAAATCGGCCCCCGTGGTGTTCAGCCGCTGCCCTCTGCGGTTCAGCAACCAAAGCCCCTGCTTTTCAAGCGCCAGCGGGTCTTGTTGCAGCAACGGCAGATATTCCCGCTGGGCAATGCTTTTGGGCACATGCCAGAACGGGTTGATAATCAGATGGGTCATTTCATGGGAAAATTCCGGCGTGCGCAAATCAAGCTCGTTGCGCCCGATCACCACCCGCGACGTGAACGTGGTCATCCCGTCGTCCACCACCCGCATCATCTGATCTGCCAGATTAACACGAATATAACGCCCCGCCTCAGGCACATTCAGCCAGCGTGCGCGCTCTAGGTTCACCAATACTTGGCGCAACCGCTCTTGCGCGGAAATATTCAACGCCCCCAAGGTTCCCGGCCCCGCCACGCCATCTGTGTTCAGACCCAAACGGCTTTGCGCCAGCTTAACGGTGGTCAAAAGCGCTGCATCATAGGTGCGCGAGCTGCCTAAATACCCATAGCCCATAGCCTCTAGGCGGGCGCGCAAAGCCATGACCGCATCGCTCGCTTGGCCCGGGCGCAAAGTTTTGCGCGCTGGCACTTTGGGGCCCCAGCCCCCGGCAGACACAATCGCCTCTAGGCGTAGCTTTTCTTCCAACAAACGCGCATAGCCCGGATCTTGGGGCATTATTTTGCGCGTAAAATCCAAAATGGACGTGGAATTGGCCACGCCGCGCAACAACTCACCGGCAGGCTTTACCGTCGGTTTGAAATAAATCTCGTCATCAACCGCACGCGGGGTCAAAAGCCCGCTGTTCAAATGCCGCACAAAGCGCAAGAACAACCGCGTTAGATCAACCTCGGAAATGGCACGATCCCGCAAGTCGCGGGCCTGTAGCGCACGGTCCAAATAGGCGCTCGGCTCATAAGACAGTGTCGGCAGACCATGCTCGCCTGCGCGTTCGATCACATCAATCAGCCCTGCAAGACGCGCCTCGTCCTGCATCCAAAACAACTGGAACTTGCGACTTTCATAAAACGCCAAGATTTCGTCGTCTTGGCCTTGAAGCGCATCAAACAACGCTTGTTGAGACGTGCCGAGGATATGTGAGTATTCGAAGCTATCAACAGCACCAGCTTTGAGCGCGGGCACAGTTATGCCCAACCCAATCATGGCAACAATCAAATGACGACGAACGATCCCCAACGCGTATATCCCCCTCAACGGAATCAGTAAAACACAGTTAATTCTAAGCCCCTAAGACTTAGCGGCCAATCACACTTAAGATTAGGCGAATTTCCGCCCAAGTCCAAAAGATTCCAATGCGATGTGGCGAATTCGCCGCATTAAAACCAAAAATCCGTTGGTATACGGTCGTGTGGCGTAGAAATACGATGATGATGTGTACAGAATTTGCGAGCTATCGAACGCGCAAAGTAATTGGCAAACAGAAAGCTAGTTGCAGCGCCCTTCTGCGGGTCGTAAACAAGTTTTGTGTTTGGGACGACGAGGCGGAAGAATGAGTAGCGATACACCTGCGAATTTGTCGCGTAGGTCTATGATCTTGGGACTTACTGGTGCGGCCACGACGGCAGTCATTCCAGCGCAAGCGGGCGTTTTCAGCTTTCTTAAAGGTGCCGGCGATGTACGTCGTATTCGCATGTACTCCCAACGCACTGGCGAAACTTGTGACACAATCTACTGGGTTGAAGGAAACTACATCCCCGAAGCGATTGACGAGATTAACTGGTTCATGCGCGATTGGCGTCGCAATGAAGCGATCAATTACGACCGCCGCAATATCGATATTATCGCAGCCACACATCGTTTGTTGGAAACCAACGAACCGTTCAGCTTGCTGTCGGGCTATCGCAGCCCAAAAACCAACGCGATGCTACGCCGCAATAACCGGGGCGTTGCGTCCAAAAGCTATCACATCAAAGGCATGGCCGCTGATCTGAAATTGCGCTCGCGCAAGGTCAACGAAATCGCCCGTGCTGCCGAAGCGATCAAAGGCGGCGGTGTTGGCCGCTATTATCGCTCTGGCTTTGTACACGTTGATTGCGGCCCGCGCCGCTCGTGGAAAAGCTAAGCCGCTTTTGCACTAAGGTTTTGCGACCAGCAAAAGCTGCGCAAACCTAACCGTGATGTTCGGCGTCACAAATCTAAATCATCAAAACATCGGTGCGCAATCTGATTTGCGATTATGCAAACTATCAGGACTGCTACCGGTTTTGCCAAAACGAAAAGCCGAAAGATTTTCAAAGCTTAGGGTTTGGCGGCTACTTTGCATTTTGCAAGTAGTCATGCGACTTGCCGCCGCATATGGAAGAGCTGCCTTAGGCTGCTCCCCCCGATCAGTTTAGATTTGCTTAGTCAGCAAAGTTCGTGCGTGGGATACGCACAAGTTTCGCAGCGCCGCCGATCAATTTGGCTGGCAAGTGAAACAAAGCAACACAGCTGTTGCGGAATGCTTCTGCACGCATTTTGTTGGCTTCAGCCATGATGCGATCGATTTCTGCTTGGGTCGGAAAGTCTACTGAGTTTTCCATTTTGTTCATCCTATCACCGGTCTGGGCCTATCCCAAACTCCGATGTTTATGAACTTAGACCTTTGACAGAATTTCACTAGATAGTTTTTGTGCAATGCAGCAATGCTTCCACTGCATAGCAGCAAAATTTGGCCATATTTGATGAAAACTTCAATAAAACCCGACTTTTCCGCCCTTCGCAGCCGTTTCAAGCCATGTTTGCACGAAGTCTGACACAGAGCGAAAGCATACCAAATCAATCGATTGTTCGCCCGCCATCCAAAATGCGGCAGCAACTTGTCCAAGACGCGTGCGCCGGATCATGCCCGGCTGAAACGTATCGTGTGACAAATCAACCGGCGCACCTTTTGCAATCACGTCCCGTGCAGCAGCACCAGTCACCCGAAACACAGCCCGCGCATCCGACACATTGGTCACCAACGCATGGTGACCCGCAAGGGCCGTTTCCAAGGCTTGCACCGCATCTGCAACCATGTCGTATGGCATCACCGCCAGCAACTCATCCGGCGACATCCACGCCAACGCACCCTCGCCTTCTTGGGAAACACCGCGCACATCTGGCACAGCCACGCCCAGCGTGGATTGGACCGCGCCCACGACACCCGCATCGGCGAAATCGCCACGAATGGTAATCATCCCGCGCGGGGCGAGGCGCACAACTGACACATCAGACATCTTGGCGCGCTCCTTCTTTATCTAGGAACACCGGGTCGCTGACCGTGGCCCTTATCACCTCGTCCTTGCTGATCGGGAACGACAGGGTTTGCCCCATGCGATCCGCCCCCCCTTCGATCAAAGCCATCGCGATGGAACGCCCAAGGGTCGGTGAAAAATAGGTCGAGGTCACATGCCCAATCATATTTTCCATCCCATTGGCCAAGGTTTCCCCTTCTACCGCATGGGCGCCATCGGGCAGCACAACACTCGGGTCTTCGGTCAGCAAGCCAACCAGCTGTTTGCGGTTGGGCCGCACAAGATCCGCGCGCATCTGCGCCCGCTTGCCCAAGAAATCCTCTTTCTTTTTCGACACGGCCCAAGTCAGCCCCAAATCTTGCGGCGTCACCGTGCCATCGGTTTCATCCCCGATCATGATAAAGCCCTTTTCGGCGCGCATCACATGCAGCGCCTCAGTGCCATAGGGCTGGATGCCATGCGCTGCCCCCGCCTCTAGGCATTGATGCCAGAACGCCAAACCGTCGCTGGCAGGCACCGCCACCTCATAGCTCAACTCACCGGAAAAACTGATCCGCATCACGCGGGCTTGCACGCCGCCAAGTGTGCCATCAACAAATCCCATAAACGGCAAGGCCTCGCGGCTGACATCCATGCCGCCAAGCTGCTCCAGCACCATCCGCGCTTTGGGACCAACAACGGCAATTTGGGCAAACTGCTCGGTCAGATTGGCGGTATAGACCTGCATGTCCCACCATTCGGTTTGCAGCCATTCTTCCATCCAGGCATGCACGCGGTCCGACCCGCCAGAGGTCGTGTGAC
>CAZBBZ010000277.1:3327-4464 GCA_964489925.1 uncultured Rhodobacterales bacterium | reverse complement strand
TTGAGCGTATTCACATTGAACAGGACGCGGGCAAGTCGGTGCATGACATGGACCCCGCGCTGTCGTTTGTCGACCTGAACCGAACCGGCGTGGCATTGATGGAAATTGTTAGCCGCCCGGACATTCGCGGCCCCGAAGAAGCGGCCGCTTATTTGGGCAAGCTGCGTCAAATCCTGCGTTACTTGGGCACTTGCGATGGCAACATGCAAGAAGGGTCCATGCGTGCGGATGTGAACGTGTCGGTTTGTCGCCCCGGTGACTATGAAAAGTTCCGCGTAAACGATGACTTCAGCCATCTTGGGACGCGCTGCGAGATCAAGAACATGAACTCTATGCGGTTCATTCAAGCTGCGATTGACTATGAGGCGCGGCGTCAAATCTCGATCCTAGAAGATGGCGGCACCATTGATCAGGAAACCCGCCTTTATGATCCGGACAAAAACGAAACCCGGTCCATGCGGTCCAAAGAAGAAGCGCATGATTACCGCTATTTCCCCTGCCCCGACCTCTTGCCGCTAGAGCTGGAACAGTCATGGGTGGATAACATCGCGGCGGACTTGCCAGAGCTGCCGGATGCGAAAAAAGCGCGTTTTGTCAGCGAATACGGGATGACCGAATATGACGCGGGCGTTTTGACCGCCGATGTGACCGATGCGGCGTTTTTTGAGGATGTAGCCAAAGGGCGCGACGGCAAGCAAGCGGCCAACTGGATGATCAATGAATTGTTCGGCCGTCTTAACAAAGAAGGCCTAAGCGTTGCGGATAGCCCGATGTCAGCGGCGCAATTGGGCGGCGTGATCGACCTGATTGGCAAGGGCGACATTTCCGGCAAGATCGCCAAGGATTTGTTCGAAATCATCTGGACCGAAGGCGGCGACCCGGCTGACATCGTGGAAAAGCGCGGCATGAAACAGGTCACAGACACAGGCGCGATTGAAGCTGCCGTTGACGAGGTGATCGCCGCCAATCCAGATCAAGTGGCCAAGGCGAAAGAGAATCCCAAGCTTGCTGGCTGGTTCGTCGGGCAGGTGATGAAAGCCACAGGCGGCAAAGCGAATCCGGCGGCAGTGAACAAGATGGTCGCCGAAAAGCTTGGGCTTTAACAAAGCCAGATCAACCTAGCAAAGCGATCACCTT
>CAZBBZ010000277.1:216-3317 GCA_964489925.1 uncultured Rhodobacterales bacterium | reverse complement strand
CACAGGCGGCAAGGCCAATCCAAAGGCCGTGAACGAATTAGTGGCTAAAAAACTGGCACAGTAAGGCGGTATTACACCAGTTTTGCGTGCAATCCGCACCTCACGCTACGGTCGGCTTGAAACCCCACGCCTGATTTGTAATAGGCTGCCCCTGTCAGGGAGAGTTCAATGGCACGTTTCGAATACAAAGTGATCCCCTCGCCGCGAAAGCCGCGGCGTGCGAAGGGTATGAAAACCGTCGCGGATCGGTTTGCCAACACGCTTACCGAAGAGATCAACGCGCAGGCGGCCTTGGGCTGGGAATTTGTGCGCTCTGAAACGCTGCCTATGGATGAAAAGCCGGGCATGTTCAAAAAGGCGATCGAAACTTATCAATCCGTGATCGTATTTCGCCGTGAAATTGAAGATCTGGGCGAGGCAGTGACGCCTATCTCCAAGCCGGTTGAAGCCAATTCCACGGACGAGGCATCTGAAAGCCTGTCTCAAGCCGCTATTGCAGTGGTGCCCGCGGCTGTAAAAGACATAGTAGCCGCGCCGGAAAAATCAGGCGAAAAACCGGGTTACTGGGATTAAAACAAATCAAAAATGACTTTGCCGTCCGGTCGGATGCGCCCGGTTTCATCGACATCCGCGCCGATTACAACTTCGGTGCCATCGACCGGTTTTGCCGATCCTGTAAGACCCAAAGAAAAACACCCCGGCAAAGTGGCAATCGCCACCAACCCAATAATTGTTAACCTGCTCACGATGAAACTCCTTTGACCTCTAGGCTCAGCGCATGCACCGGCCCGTCCAATTCTTCTTTTAGCGCCGCATAGACCGCCCGTTGGCGTGCCACCCGGCTTAACCCATCAAAAGCGCTGGCATGAATGACCACGTGAAAGTGAGTTTCCCCGCCTTCGCGCCAGCCGCCATGTCCGCGATGCGCCTCGCTGTCGTCTATCACATCCAAGTGTTCCGGTGCGAATGCTGCTGTTAGTTTGTGCTCAATGCTCGAAGATACGCTCAATTTTTCCTCCTCGCCGCGTTCTCTGTCAGAAAATCATCATAGAGTGGTTGTAGTGTCGGCAATCCCTACATAGAATCTCCCCCTCGACTCGCAAGGGCTTATAAAAGAGCAGTAAGAATGAAGCGATCACCATTCGAATTCGACATCTCTGTTTCCGCCGACAAAAAGCGTCGTGCCAAAAGCCGTTCCACGTCACGCGGGATGTCCGGCGCTTTTGATACGTCGTCGCGTCGTTGCGACCACGAAGGCTGCGAACAGGCCGGGAAATACCGCGCACCGAAAAATTCGGACCATCTGAATGAATACTGGTGGTTCTGCATGGATCATGTGCGTGCCTACAATCTGAAATGGAATTTCTTTGAAAACCATTCGGATGAAGAATTGGAAAAACAATTTGCCGCCGACAAGGTTTGGGAACGCCCCACCCGCCCCTTGCGGGATTCGGTTGAGGACAAGCACCCAAACTCGGAAAGCGAAGCTTGGGCGCGGTTTGGCATTAGTGATCCGACCGAAGTGTTGGGCGCGAATGCGACGCAAAACCCATCTGCGCGCGGCTCGGATACCACGTCCCGCCGCCTGCCTGCAACGGAACGCAAGGCCATCGCGATTTTGGAAGCCAAAGATCACTGGACCAAATCTGAAATCCGCAAGCAGTATAAATCGCTGGTCAAAGATCTGCACCCTGACATGAACGGCGGCAAACGCGACGACGAAGAACGCTTGCAAGAAGTCGTTTGGGCATGGGATCAGATCAAAGGCAGTCGCATCTTTAAGGACTAGCCCTGCGCCTAATCTGTGGCGCGCACCATCAAGGTATTGGTGCCGCGCTGCACGATTTCGCCGTCCTGATTTGTCAGGCTGATTTGCGCGATCAAGATGCCGCGGCTCCCATCCGAGGTTACGCGCTTTTCCAGCACTTCCGTCTGCGCGCTAAGGGTGTCGCCCACATAGATCGGGGCCGCAAAGGTCCAATCCCAATGCAGTGACGCAATCGCGTCAAACTTCTTTTCCGCATGATTGCGCAGACCATCTGTAACCGCCAAACCCAACAGACCATGAGCGACACGCGCCTTATAGCCGCGCTCAATCGCAGCCTCGTCCGTGAGGTGAATTTCAAAATCATCGCCCGACAGCGCCACAAACGCGTCGATCATCGCCGCCGTGATCGTGACGGTTTTGCTATCAATCACCATTCCCGGTGTAATTTGGCTATAACTCAAAACAGGATTAGACATCTTATCCCTTAGCTTTTTTCAATTTCTTACGCAGCTTCTTATGCCGTTTCAACGCGTAGCGATCGGTCATGCCCGCAATATAATCCGCAATCGAACGCGCGCGCTGGACCTTATTGGCGGCAGACGCATGTTTCCAATCGCTCGGCATAAATTCCGGGTGTTCCATGTAAATTTCGAACAAATCCGTGACCACGGCCGCAGTCTTTTCGCGCATCGTTAAAACCGTTGGGGCGCGGTACATGTGGGAAAACAGGAATTTGCGCAGCTCTTGCAGGTTGTCCCACATGCCATCGGAAAACTGCACCACTGGGCGACCGGCAAGACGAATATCTTCGACCGATTTGGGGGCAAGTGCTGCGAGCAAGCCTTGAGATTGGACAATCACATCTTCGACGATCAGGCCAAACACCCGCCCCAAGGCTTCGTGGCGACGGATCACCGGGTCGTTCAGGTCTGGATAGGCATGATCGGTTTGCGCAAAGGCCTCGCCAATCATAGGCAGCGCCTCGATTTGCGCCTCGGTAAACAACCCGGCGCGCAAGCCGTCGTCCAAATCATGGTTGTTATAAGCAATATCATCCGCCAAAGCCGCAACTTGCGCTTCGGGTCCGGCATGGGTGTGCAGTTCCAGATCATGCCCCGCGTCATATTCGGCCAGTGGATACGGCAAATCACCCAAGACCGGGCCGTTATGCTTGGCGATCCCTTCTAGGGTTTCCCACGTCAGGTTCAATCCGTCGAAATCTGCGTATTTGCGTTCCAGCGAGGTGACGATCTTTAGCGCCTGCGCATTGTGATCAAAACCGCCCTGCTCTTTCATCAACGCGTCCAGCGCGTCCTCACCAGCGTGGCCGAAG
>CAZBBZ010000277.1:0-206 GCA_964489925.1 uncultured Rhodobacterales bacterium | reverse complement strand
ATAGGGCTCCATCAACTCGGCCAAGGCATCTTCGCCTGTGTGTCCAAACGGCGTGTGGCCAAAGTCATGGGCCAGCGCAACCGCTTCGGCCAAGTCTTCGTTTAGACCCAAAACCCGGCTAATCGTGCGCGCCACTTGCGCCACTTCAAGCGAATGTGTCAGGCGCGTGCGGTAGTAATCGCCTTCGTGTTCCACAAACACTTGGG
>CAZBBZ010000276.1:0-4475 GCA_964489925.1 uncultured Rhodobacterales bacterium | reverse complement strand
CCAATGGATCGTGTAATCCCCGGTCTGGATGTCTTTTTCTTGCAAAAGCGCGCCAAACAGCGGCGTTGTGGTATCCACACCTGCCACCACCAATTCAGACAAAGCCCGATCAAGCCGCGCCAGCGCGCTGGGGCGATCTTCGGCATGTACGATCAATTTGCCGATCAAACTGTCGTAATAGGGGGGAATCGAATAGCCGTGATAAAGCGCGCTATCCATGCGCACGCCCAAACCACCGGGCGCGTGATAGGCCGTGATGGTGCCGGGACTTGGCACGAAATCCGGCAAGCGTTCCGCGTTGATCCGACATTCAATCGCATGACCCGAAACAGCCAATTTGTCTTGTTCAAAGGTCATCGGCTCACCGGCCGCCACGCGAATTTGTTCGCGCACCAAATCGACGCCATAAACCGCTTCGGTTACCGGGTGTTCCACCTGCAAACGGGGGTTCATCTCAATGAAATAGAACTCGCCGTCCTCAAACAGAAACTCAATCGTGCCAGCACCGGAATAGCCCATATCGCCAACCGCCTTGGCGCAAGTCTCGCCAATCCGCGCGCGCGTGGCCTCATCAATCACTGGCGAAGGCGCTTCTTCAAATACCTTCTGGTGACGCCGCTGCAACGAACAATCCCGCTCGCCCAAATGCACCGCGCGGCCCTTGCCATCGCCAAAGACCTGCACTTCGATATGGCGCGGTTTGCCCAAATATTTCTCGATATAAACCGCATCATCGCCAAAGGCTGCTTTGGCTTCGGTTCGTGCGGATTGAAACGCCACATCGATGTCATCTGCAGTTGGCGCCAGCTTCATGCCACGACCGCCGCCACCAGCGGCCGCCTTAACAATCACCGGATAGCCCATGTCGCCCGCCACTTTGCGCGCGTCTTCCACGGTTTCAACACCACCATCAGAGCCCGGCACACAAGGCACGCCCAGCTTTTTCATAGTGTCTTTGGCGGCAATCTTATCGCCCATCACCCGGATATGTTCCGCAGAGGGTCCAATAAACGTCAGCCCGTGATCCTCGATCACTTGGGCAAAGCGCGCGTTTTCAGACAGAAACCCATAGCCCGGATGGATCGCTTCCGCGCCCGTGATTTCACAGGCCGCAATGATATGGGCGATGCTCAGATAGCTCTGCGCACCAGAGGGCGGGCCAATACAAACCGCCTCATCCGCCATGCGCACATGCATCGCATCTGCATCCGCCGTTGAATGAACCGCAACAGACGCAATGCCCATTTCGCGACAGGCGCGAATAATTCGAAGTGCAATTTCACCCCGATTGGCGATTAGGATTTTGCTAAACATGAAAGATGCCCCGCCGCTTTATTCAAGCACAATCAGCGGAGACCCGTATTCAACCGGCGCGCCATCATCCACCACAATACGTTTGACCGTGCCTGCGCGCGGGGCAGGGATCTGGTTCATGGTCTTCATCGCCTCGATAATAAGAATCGTCTGACCCTCGCTCACCTTGTCCCCAACGTTCACAAAAGCCGCTGCCCCCGGTTCGGGTTGCAGATAAATCGTGCCGGGCATGGGCGATGTCACAGAATTAGGGTCATCCGCCGGATCGCTTGCAGCCGCGGCTGGTTGCGCATCAAGTTCGGGCTGGGGCAAACCAATCGGTGCAGCCGGGGCTGGCACAGTGGCGGCAACCATTTGCGGTGCAACGACACCACCACGAGACAAACGCACAGTCAGGCCCTGATCCTCGCCAGTTTCCCGGCTAACCTCCAGCTCGCTCAAATCGTTAGAACGCAGCAAGTCAGCTAGTGCTGCAATGAACTCGACATCCGCGTCGTTGGAAGTTGCCTTGGCCATGAAACCCCATCTTTAGAATTGGTTGTTGTTGGTCATAGCGCGCTCGCGCTGTTCGCGCCTTATACTGTGCGAACCTGCGGGATAAAAGCCATTTGCGACCCCAATTTGTCCAATATGTCGCATGGGATGAAAGAAGTGGCCAAGCCGCCGCGCAAACTGTCGAAGTTCGTGCCGTTTTGCCTATGCAGACGCGCCGCTAGTTCTGCAAGTCACGCGCCAGATCGACCATTTTTTGCATTTCTGCCTGCGGAATATAGCCCCGCACCATTTTACCGCCAACAATAAACGTCGGTGTGCCAGAAATATCCAGCTCGCGCCCCAACTGATGTGTCGCAGCAATCCGGCGGGCAACTTCGTCCCCTTTGGCCACCTCGCGCAACGCGCTTAGGTCTAAATCGACCCGTTCTGCCAGCTTTGTAAGCGCGCCGTCGTTAATTGGGCCACCGTAAGTCATCAGCAGATCATGCAATCCCGCGTAAGCCGCATCGCCACCAGAAATCTTGGCTGCAATTGCCAGTTGCGAGGTCAGCAGACTGTCCTCGCCTAGAATCGGAAACTCTTTAACGATCAAGCGAATGTCACCATCCACATCGACCAAATCTTTCAACTCGCCGTGCGCGCGTTTGCAGTATCCGCAGCGATAGTCCTGAAACTCCACAATCGTCACGGACCCGTTAGGATTGCCGCCCACATGGGAAAACCCATCGTTGTAAATCGCGTCACTCAATTCCGTGACCCGATCCTCATCCGCGCGGGCTTCTTCAAGGACGCGCTTTTGTTCCAGCAAAACCATCGCTTCGCGGATCACTTCGGGGTTGGACAAAATATACCCACGGATTGCATCCCCATCGACGGATTGAGCAGGGGCGGGCAGGGCGTCGGGCGTCACTAACCGAGGCCCCGTTGCGGGGGCGCGATCAAGAAAGGCCACCAGTGCCGTCGTGCCCACGGCCAGCGCCAAAGCACCAATTAGAAAAGGTTGTGCGGACATGAGATTACTTCCTTTTTGCGGCCGCGCTTTTTGCGGCGAGTGCGATATCATTTGCGCGCCGCCATGAGGGGGTGCCTTGGGGCAAAATCCCCATTGCGCGCTTTGCATGTAACCCAGCATCCGCCAGACGACCAGACAAAGCATAACGCTCTGAAATCGCCAGGGATGCGCGCCCGTTTTGCCCCAAGCGCCCATAGCCTTGGGCCAAGCTTTGATAGGTCAAAGGGGCCGGAAATCCCGATTGTCGCGCCTTTTCCAAGACATCAATCGCCTCGCGCGTAGCCGGGCTCGTGTCCAAGGCCAGCAACGCCCGCCCTAGACCTGCAAGAATCAAATCATTGCCCTTGGACAGCTTTGCCGCCCGGCGATAGGCCGCAACCGCGCCTTTTGCATCACCAGCGGCCAGCAAAAACTGCCCGTTCAACTCGTGGTAATAGGCATCTTGGGGGCGTGCATCCAAAAGCCAAGCGATGTCTTTTTTCATCGCCTTGATGTTGGACATGCGAAAATTCGCAATCGCCCGCTTATAAATCGCAAACTCGCCCGTCTTGGCCTTGCGCGTCGATTTGATGGCGCGCTGGGGATTGCCGATAAACCCTTCAAACTTCGCCCGCATCCGCGTGTACCAATAATTCAGGTTTGGATGCGGCTTAACATCGCTCACCTTCGTGCTGGCCACCGCGTTTTTCACAAACTGAATCCGCTGCGAGGTCAGCGGGTGCGTGCGCGCGTAAGGGTCTACATGGGCTGGGCCCAAAACCTCTTGTCCGCGAAATAATTCGAGCGTTTCAAGCGCGGCTTTCGGGTCAATGCCCGCGCGCGCCAAAAAACGGACTGCGCTTTGATCGGCACTGGCTTCGGCGGCACGACTATGGGCCAGCGTTTCGCGCCCCGCGGCATGCATCCCGCCCGAGGCAAGCGCCACCGCCGCATCCCCCCGCCCAGAAATCGCAGCCATGCCCGCAAGCACCGCCCCAATCGCCACCGCGCGTGATCCAGATGAGCCGTTGTTGAGCGAAAACAGATGACCAGACGCGATATGCGCCGCTTCATGGGCGATAACCGCTTGAATCATCTCAACTTTATCAAGCCGCATCAACATGCCCGAATGAATGAACATAGTTTGCCGCCCGGCGACAAAAGCGTTCATTTCAGGATTATTGATGATGATAATGCGAATAGAGCTGGGGTTCAGACCCGCCGCCCGCAGCACCGGATCAGCGATAAACCGCAGCGTCGCTTCGATTTCCGCATCTCGGATCAAATTAGCCCCGCGCGCAGGGCTAAGCGTCACAAAGCTCAGTGATATCAGAGTAATGAGAAAGGCAAGTTTACGCATCATGCCCATAGATTTACCCAAAAAACGCAGCAAACTCCATGCGTTGTAAAGCGTTGAGGGCGGCGATCACTGATTTTTGACCGCCGCCACCAATTTTTTTGGCTATTTGCCAAGCGCCCGCGACCACCAACCGGCCCGTTTGGGTTTGCTTGATTTTGCTTCCTTTGCGGCGGGTTCAGGCGCTGCTTCGGGCTCAGGTGCCGGCGCTGGTGCTGGCTCTGGCGCCGGTTCTGGAGCAACCTCCGCTTCAGCCGCCGCCGCTTTTTTGCGTGGCGCCCGCTTCGGCTTAGGCTTTTCCTCTGCCGCAACGTCGCT
>CAZBBZ010000275.1:0-4492 GCA_964489925.1 uncultured Rhodobacterales bacterium | reverse complement strand
GAAATGTCGCTGGATCAGCGCTTGGACGCCGCAAATGCGCTTTGGGATAGCAATATTCACGAAGCACGCATTGCAGCCGCCAAATTGCTGACCCAAGCGCGCATCAGACCCGACGATGCGGTTTGGGATTTGATATGTGCTTGGGTTCCCCAATTTGACGCTTGGGCGATTGCGGATCATGCATGTTCGGCAGGCGAGCGGCGCCTAACGGCGGATTCGTCGCGGTTGGATACGGTCGAGGCTTGGACTGCGCATGAAAACTTCTGGGTGCGCCGCGCGGCTTTGGTGATGACCTTGCCTTGGACCAAACAGAACCACCCAAAGCCAGACGAAATCGCTGCCCGTGAACGCATATTGGGCTGGGCCGCCAGTTATACCACCGATTCAGAGTGGTTCATTCAAAAATCGGTGTCTTGGTGGTTGCGGTCCTTGTCTGTGCATGACCCAGACCGCGTGCGCGCATTTCTGGCCGAGCATGGGGAGGCGATGAAGCCCTTTGCCCGCAAAGATGCAGCTAGAAAGCTTGTCTAAAACAAAGACCCCTGATCGTCTTTGGGCTTTACGGCGGGCTTCGTCTTTGCCTTGGACGGCTTGGGTTGTGTATCTCCCAGATGTGCGGTGTTGATGCGATCATCGGCAAATTCGATTTCCAACGTCTTATGCGCTTTCGCCGCTTCTGCCGTGCCAACAACAGCACCGTCTTGCCCGCGCACAACTGCATAGCCCCGCGCCAATGTCGCGCGATACCCGAGCGTTTCGCGCAACCTCTCTAAACCGTCCAAACGCTCTCTTTGGCGCGTAACGACTTGGCGGGCGACCGAGCGGAATTGCTGTAAATTTCGATCCAAAGCTTGTGCCGCTTCGTTCGATTTCACCGCCAGCTTTGCAGGCTGCAACACCCGCGACAAAGACCGCACACGCTCACGATTGACGTTTAATTGCCCGGACAAAAGCGCCGGGCCAAATCGCCCGGCCTTTTCGCCAAGCTCAATACGGCGCCGCTGCGCCAAAGCCGCCAAGACCCTTGGCAAGCGATCCCCAGCCGCATCAAGGCGCTGGCGGCGCTCATTCAGCAAGGCTTCAGGGCGGGGTAACGCACGGGACAAATCGCGCAAACGATCCCGTTTAGTGGTGTAAATCTTGGCGACTGATCCGACGCGCCGTTCCTCTAGCCCGGCCAAATACGCCAGCAAATCAACGCGCACTGGCACGGCAAGTTCTGCGGCCGCCGTCGGTGTCGGCGCACGCACATCCGCCGCGTAATCTGACAGGGTCGTGTCGGTCTCATGGCCCACCGCCGAAATCACGGGGATGTCGCTGGCCGCGACTGCCCGCACCACGAGTTCTTCGTTAAAGCCCCAAAGATCTTCGATCGAGCCACCGCCGCGCGCGATAATCAAGACGTCGGGGCGCGGAATCGCCCCGCCCTGCGCGAGATCGTTGAACCCCTTAATCGCGCTGGCGACTTCAATCGGGCATTTTTCACCT
Source organism: uncultured Rhodobacterales bacterium (assembly GCA_964489925.1). GTDB lineage: Bacteria > Pseudomonadota > Alphaproteobacteria > Rhodobacterales > Rhodobacteraceae > CAYLLD01. The sequence continues at coordinate 3,004 of CAZBBZ010000275.1, read as the reverse complement.
TGGACCACCACAGGCCAAAGCAATACCTCGCGCGGGAAACGGTCCCGCAGGCGGTGCAAGATGTCCCGGATCACTGCCCCCGATGGCGAGGTGACAACGCCAATCACTTGGGGCAGATAGGGCAACGGCTTTTTGCGATCCTTGGAAAAAAGCCCTTCTGCCTCCAGCGCCTTGCGGCGCTTTTCCAGCATAACCATCAGCGCGCCAGCCCCTGCCGGGGCGACATCATCCACGATCAACTGGTATTTTGACTGGCCCCCAAAGGTGGAAATGCGCCCGGTGGCGACGACTTCCATGCCTTCTTCGGGTGGCGTGCGAAGACGCGCCGCCACACCTTTCCAAGCCACGGCATTGATGACAGATTTATCGTCCTTAAGGTCGAAATACACGTGACCGGAATAGGCTTTGGACACGCGCCCAACCTCGCCCTTGATCCGCACACGGGAAAACGCGCCTTCAACCGTGCGCTTGATCGCATTGGAGATACCGCTGACCGAAAATTCCGGCGCATTTTCCCCAGCCTTGGGATCGTCGATCAAATCCAAAATGCTGCTCCACCCTGTGCTTTGATTTCTTGTAATTTGAAACGCCCCCAAAGGCGAGAGCCGCTTTGCGACCTTGCACGCAATTTCCACCCAAACTATTGAGGGGCAAAGTGCAAGGGAATCCACATGAACATTTTGGTTTTGGGCGGCGGCGGTCGTGAACATAGCATTATTTGGGCGATTGCTCAGAACCCTAAGTGTGATCGAGTGTTCGCCATTCCGGGCAATGCGGGCATCGCGGCGCTTGCCACATGTCACGGTGATGTGGACCCCAACGACGGCGCGGCGGTTGTTGCATTTTGCGCCGAACATGAGATTGATTTTGTGATTGTTGGCCCCGAAGCGCCGCTTGTTGCGGGCGTGGCGGATGTCTTGCGCGAACAAGGCATTCTGACGTTTGGCCCCTCAGCTGCGGCAGCACAGCTTGAAGCTTCGAAGTATTTCACCAAATCCGTTTGCGATGCTTGTGGCGCACCAACGGCGGGCTATGCGCAGTTTGACGAAGGCGATGCCGCCAAAGCTTATGCCACAAAGATGGGCGCACCGATTGTCATCAAGGCAGATGGATTGGCCGCAGGCAAAGGCGTGATTATTGCCGAAGACATCGCCACCGCTCACGCCGCCATAGACGATATGTTCGCGGGCGCTTTTGGCGAGGCCGGCCATTCGGTGGTTATTGAGGAATTCATGGAGGGCGAGGAAGCTTCGTTTTTCGTCCTTTGCGATGGCAAAAATATCCTGCCCGTCGGCACAGCACAAGACCACAAGCGTGTGGGTGAAGGCGACACAGGGCCAAATACGGGCGGCATGGGTGCCTATTCGCCCGCCCCCATTTTGACGGGCGCGTTATGCGACGACGTTTTAGACCAAATCATTCGCCCCACAGTCGCGGAAATGGCAAAGCGCCGCATGCCGTTTGAAGGCGTGTTTTACGCAGGGCTGATGATCAAAGACGGCAAAGCTCGGCTTGTGGAATACAACGTGCGCTTTGGCGATCCTGAATGCCAAGTTTTGATGATGCGCTTGGGGGCGCAGGCGCTTGACCTGTTGCTGGCTTGCGCGGAAAAGCGGCTCGACCAGATCGACGTGAACTGGGCCGATGACCATGCCCTGACGGTTGTTATGGCGGCCGATGGCTATCCTGGATCATATGACAAAGGCACCGCGATTGCGGGTCTTGATGGGGCAGATGCGGATGGGACGCAGAAACTGTTTCACGCAGGCACATCGCTGAAAGGCGATCAGGTGGTGGCAACAGGTGGGCGTGTATTGAACGCGACGGCGCGCGGGACCAGCTTAAGCGAGGCGCGGGACAATGCTTACGCTATTGTTAATCGCATCGACTGGCCCGAAGGATTTTGCCGCCGGGATATTGGCTGGCGGGCGCTTTAGAGCGGCGTTTCACCTTATTAGGCGAAGTCAAAATCGCTAGCACTCAGCCCGCCTGAAATCCCTTCCAGCGTCAGGCTATCGCCGCCGCCAAGGTCAAGCGTTGCGTCCGTGCCGTAACTGATCCCGATATCTCCGAACCCGGTCACGCCTACGACATCCGCCAGGTCAATCGTATCGACCCCGCTGTCAAAGTCCGTGATCGTCGCTGTGCCAAAGCCGGTCTCAAAGTCGAAGGTGTCGTCGTTGTTGCCCCCGGTCAGGGTGTCGCCGCCCTCTCCGGCTGCCACGATCAACAGATCCGCGCCGCCGCCGCCCACAACCACATCCGCGCCCGCGCCGCCATCCAGCACATCCGCGCCGCCGGATCCGTCGAGCGTGTCTTCTCCCGAGCCGCCATTCAGCGTGTCGTTGCCGTTGTTGCCGTTCAGCACATCGTTATCCGCGCCGCCGTTCAGCTCATCCGCGCCGCCATCGCCGTTCAGCGTGTCCATGCCCGCATCGCCGTTCAGCGTATCGCCGCCGCTGTCGCCGTCCATCAGGTCGTCGCCAAGCCCGCCGTGCATCAGGTCGTTGTTCTGATTGCCGCGCATGATGTCGTTGTCCGCGCCGCCATCGAGCGTGTCGTTGCCAGTGCCTCCGCGCAGGCTGTCCTCGCCGATGCCGCCAAAGAGCAGATCGCCGTTGTTGCCGCCCAGCACCGTGTCGTTGCCGTCCTCGCCATTGACCGTGTCCTTGCCTGAACCGCCGTCGAGACTGTCGTTGCCGATGCCCCCCTCGATGGTGTCCGCCCCAGACGCGCCCTTGGCCGTGTCGTTCCCTTGGCCGCCAAGGATCGTGTCATCGCCCGTGCCGCCAAGGATCGAATCCATCCCATCGCCGCCATCCAGCAGATCATCACGCCCGCCGCCCGAAAGCGTGTCGTTGTCAGCCCCCCCGTTCAGCGTGTCCTTGCCAGAGCCACCAGCAAGGCTGTCGTCGCCCGTGCCTCCGCTTAGAACATCGTTGAGGTTGCCGCCTTCCAAAGTGTCGTTGCCAGCATCAGCGGTCACTGTATCGTCGCCATTGCC